>DAOKZM010000205.1:5904-6189 GCA_035325665.1 Thermomicrobiales bacterium
CCTACTCCCCGACACCGACATCGACCCCGGAGGGGCCGCCCCCCGCCGGTCGGCCCGCCAACCGTTGCAGAAAGGTCTGTAGAGCATGCCGGATCAATCTCGACCTCGCACCCTTGGAGAGCTTCGCGCCAGCGGCTACACCGTGCTGCCGGTCCGCGAGGAGATGCGCCGCAACCTGATCGCGCGGCTGCGTTCCGGCGAGCCGATCTTCGACGGGGTGATCGGCTACGAGGAGACGGTCCTGCCGCAGATCGAAAACGCGATCCTGGCCGGCCAGGACATCAT
>DAOKZM010000206.1:0-6170 GCA_035325665.1 Thermomicrobiales bacterium
CGTTGGGCTCATAACCCAAAGGTCGCAGGTTCGAATCCTGCCCCCGCTACCACCAGCCCCCAGCATCCACGCTGGGGGTTTCCTTATGCCCGCGATCAGTCGTCGAGGTCGAACAGCGATAGCTGGTTCGTTGGCTGCGCCGCGCGCAGCGCGTCGAGGTCCGTGCGCTGTGTCACGACAGGGAACGTGTACTCGAACTCCTGATCGGACTCATACAGCGGTCGAAAGCGCTCGGCGATGTCACGGAGTCTGCGAAGGAGATACGTTGGGTTCGCGTCGTTGGCGAAGGCCGCCGCCTTCGCCAGGCTCCCGTCGGCGCGCTCGTACACCGCCACTCGTTCGCCGACGCGCTCGCCTCGAACAGCCTCTGCCAGGCGCCGCGTGGCCGGACTCACAAACGTCTGGTCGGTTACAGTCTCGACGCGCGCGACCTCCTCGACGGTCAGCGTTCCATCCAGAATGCGCTGGGCAAGGTCGAGATACTCCTCGCGTGGGTCGCCGAACTGCTCGGGGGCGAGGTGTCTGGCGACCTCGTCGTGCAGGAACTGGCGCAGAAACCCTTCCTCGCGGCGACTCCGGAGACCGCTCCCCTTGAGCGTCACCATGTTGTCGTAGCCGAGGAGCGCGTAGTTCTTAAGGCGCAGGGACAGCATCCCTCGATACCGACCGTCGTGCGCGAGGTTGATGCCGGCCGGGAGCGTCGCGCTCACCTGCCCGACGAGGTCCTCTTCTCCCGCCAGCGAGTTGATACCCTCCGGCGGCTCGAAGAACACGCCGTCGGTATCGACCTCGATCGCGCGTGCGCCTCTCGCCTCGAGTTCGTCGACGATCTGCTGGATGAGAACCTGGCCGCGAAGCGTGACGCGCTCGGCGGCATCGAAGTCGTTGAAGTAACCGCGCGAATAGCCGAGATACCCGTAGAACGAATTGATGAGCACCTTGAAGCTGGTCTGGATGCCGCGCCACTGCGCGCGTTCGCGGCCCTCGCTGGTCTGCTCGCGCCGCTTGGCGTGCAGCCGGCGCTGGGTGAGGATGCGCAGCATCGGCACGAACACCCCGAGGTCGTCCGATGCCGGACGGATATCCTCGGTAAGCATGATCGATGGGTACAGGCTTTCGACATCGCATTTGACGACCGGCGAGAACCGCCCTGTCCGGCGCAGCTCGGTGTAGCCGCCTGGGTAGCCGCGCGCGACGCCGGGAACCGGGATGCTGTGGCCGCGTGAGAGATAGGCGCGAAGCATCAGGTCATTGATCTTCTCGCCAGGCCCGCCGGTAGCGACCGATTGCAGGCCACGGGGCAGGATTCTGGCTTGGTAGAACTCGGTCGGCAGAGCCAGCTCACTTAACGCGTCGTCGTCGAGCGCGTAGCGAATCAGCCGTTCCCGGTCGCGGGTCCAGGCGTCGGCGATGTCCACGCCAGCGACGTACGTTCGGTCGTGACGGGCGAGACCGAGTGCCTGGACGGCTGCCTTCAGCGCGTAAGACGACAACTGTCCGGTCGTGTCGTAGCGCTGGATTTGCTGGTACGTATCGACGACATGCCGGCCATAGACTCGCGCGGTGCTGTACGGGATCGACCGTGCGCCTGCCTTGAAGCGCTGTTCCCCGGCGATGCGGAGTGGTGAACCGTCGCGGCCCCACTCCAGTGTCAGCCGATGTTGTCGGGCGCGTTCGACGAGATACGGCAGGTCGAAATTGAAGATGTTGTGACCCTCGATGACGTCCGGGTCATGCGAATGCAGCCACGATGTCAGCGCCAGAATCATATCCGGCTCGCTGAGCTCGTCACCGCGGAACACGACGGTCGAATCACCGTTGATCGCCGCAGTGATCAGGACGATGCGCGCGTCATCGACGGCCGGGTCGAGACCAAGCGTCTCGATGTCGACCTGCGCCCGGATCAGCGAGTCGAACGGCATGCCGCGAAACAGGCCGCGGCCCGAGTCGACGAGATACTGATCGGCCGCACTGGCGAACGAAGCAAATGTGCGACCGGCCTCACGAAGCGAGCGGTATACGTCGAGCCAGGTGGTCCAGTTCGGCGCCTCACAGCGCACCCGCAGCCGGCCGCTACCATTGAGTTCTATGCGCTCCATCTGGCGTGGGAGTTCCGCTGCCGTCTCGGGATCGACAACCAACCACGGACGGAACTCAACAGTCTCGTCTCGCAGGCCGTCGCGCGTGCGATAGTACAGGCGAATACCCCGGTCGCCGGAGCGCTCAACCGCGACGATGCCCGGCGTCTGATCGACCCCAAAGAGATCCTCGGCTTGGCGCGTTCCGGCATCTGTCATCTGTACGCGATCATCTCCCGACTCCGGCGTGTAGCCGGTCGCGCCTCGATGATACTCTGGGTGGGCCACCCGATCCGACTCCCTTCACTCTGCACGACAGCGTTTGCTATCGTATCGGCGTCTGGAACGTCACGAGGTCATGCGCTATCGGGCCACGTTGTCGTTGCCGACTGAAGCTCACCGCATCGACCTGGGTGATGACTTACGGTGCGACGTTCGGCCCGCCGATTGGCGGGACTCCTCATCGACACTGCCCTCCCACCGGTCTGCGCCGGATGCGGCCTTGGCGGCGCATGGCTTTGCCCGCGCTGTGGTGAGCGGGAGAGACCGATCGACCCGCGTGTCGCGTGCCGTCGCTGCGGCCGGCCGCTGGATGTGGCCAGGCAGATCTGCCAACGGTGCGACGACTGGCACGGCCTCATCGACCGCGCCCAAAGCGCATACCGGTTCGATGGCGCAGTTCGGACGATGATCCACCTGTTGAAATACGACGGGGAGCGCGCCCGCGCGGAGTGGTGCGGTTCGGCGGTCGCCGACATCGTGCGCGCATCGCAGTGGTCGATGGACCTCGTCATTCCGGTCCCGCTGCACCGCTCCAAGGAGCGGACCCGTGGCTACAACCAGTCTCGACTCGTCGCTCGAGAAGTGGCGGCAGGTCTGGGATTGGAGCTGGCGGACTCGCTCGTGCGGACGCGCCAGACGCGGTCCCAGGTGGATCTCGATGCCGACCAGCGTCGAGAGAACGTCCGCGGAGCCTTCGTCGCCCGGCGCCAGCTCGTTGGACTCAGCGTGCTCCTGATCGACGACGTCATCACGACCGGCTCGACTCTCGTCGAGTGCGCGGCGGCGTGCCGGCAGGCGGGTGCTTCGTCGGTCTTCGCCGCGACGGTGGCGACGGCCTGAGAATTGGCTACCGGCCGAGGACGCGATAGATGATCAGCAGCGCGATCAGCGCCGCGATGGCCAACGCGACCGCGACCATGACCACACCGATGACCACAATGCTCATCGTGAACCGACGATGCGTTCGACCACGGCGATTGCCTCCGCGGTCGCCCATCGATCCGCGTCGAGGATGGCCTCGATAGTCGGCGTTGCGTCACTGGGGCGGTGTGTGTCGAGAACGCCCGCCACTACCGCGGCCATGTCGGCAAACCCGATCTGACGGCCGAGGAACGCGGCGACAGCCACCGAGTCGGCTGCAGACAGCGCAGTCGGGTAGGTCGAGCCGGCCTTGCCGGCGTCGTACGCCAGCTGGAGCATCGGGAACACCTCGGTGTTCGGGCGTTCGAACTCGAGCCGGGAGAGCTCGAGCACGTCCAGTGGCGGGGCCGGCGGGGGGAGCCGGTCGGGCCAGGCGAGCGCATACTGGATCGGCAGTCGCATGTCGTGGGATCCGATCTGGGCGAGGATCGACCCGTCGATGTACTCGACGAGCGAATGCACGAGTGATTGAGGATGGACGACGACATCGATCCGGTCGTACGGCATGTCAAACAGCCAGTGCGCCTCGATAACCTCCAGGCCTTTGTTCATCAGCGTCGCGGAGTCGATCGTGACCTTCGCGCCCATGTCCCAGGTTGGGTGGCGGAGCGCGTCGTCCGGCGTCGCGTCACGAAGCTCGCTGGCAGTGAGGCCGCGAAACGGACCGCCGGAGGCGGTGAGGATCAGCCGGCGGACGGTGTCGACATCAACGATGTGGCCGCCCAGGCACTGCCACAGTGCCGAATGCTCGCTGTCGACCGGCCGGAGCGCGCCGGGTCGACGACGTGCGATCGGCATCACGAGCGCGCCAGCCGCGACGATCGTCTCCTTGTTCGCCAGCGCGACGATCTTGCCGGCCTCAAGGGCAGCGATCGTCGGGAGAATCGCCGCATGGCCGGTCGTCGCAACGACCACGATGTCTACGTCGTCGAGCGTCGCCATAGTCGTGAGCGCTTCGCCGCCGAGGATCGTTACGCCGTCGATCGCGATATCTCCGCGCTCCAACGACGCGTAGCGGGCGCGATATCGCACCGCCTGTTTCTCAAGCTCTGCGGCATTCCGGGACGCGGCAAGCGCGACGACTTCGAATCGGTCAGGGTGAGTCGCGATCACGTCGAGCGTGCTGCGCCCGATCGAGCCGGTCGATCCGAGGATGGCGACGCGCTGGCGCGCGTTCCCTAGGTCCATCCCAGCCAGCCAACGAAGAGCGCCGCGTAGAAGATAAACGGTACCGTCACCAGCAGAGCGTCGATGCGGTCTAGGACACCGCCGTGGCCGGGGATGATCGAGCCCATGTCCTTGATGCCGATTTGCCGCTTGATCAGCGATTCGCAGAGATCCCCGATCATCGCGCCGAGCGCGACCAGCGCGCCGAGCGCCAGTAGCACGATGGGCGCCGTCGGCACGCCGAAGGCCCAGCCGGCCACCAGTCCGGTAACGCTTCCACCGATCAGTCCGGCGAGCGCGCCTTCGCGCGTCTTCCCTGGGCTGATGTGTGGAATGAGCTTGACGCGGCCCCAGGTCCGGCCGATCAGATAGGCGAAGACGTCGGTCATCCAGGTGGTCACGAGAACGAAGAGTAGCCACGCGAGCCCGAGCGCGGCCCGCCCGTCGCCGATCAGCGCGTCCGCTTGGCGTACCCAATCCATATCGACACTACCGTGGATGCGCCGGATCAGGACGAAATGCATCAGCGTGAGGCCGATGTACATGACGCCGCTGAGGCTGAACGACCAGTCAATGAGGGCGCCGTTGATGTCCTTCTTGACCAGGTGCTGGGCCAGCGCGAGCAACGTATAGAAGCACATCGCGCCGGTAAGCGCCCGAAATGGCGCGTCGGTTCCGGCGATGACGACGAGAGCGATGATCGCGACGGTGCCAGTCCAAGTCGATGGGCGCGCGCCTACCCGTTGGTAGGCGCGATAGAGTTCGTAGAGGGCTCCGATGGCGATCAGCCCCACGACGACAGAGAATATGGGGCTCCCAAGGATGGCCGGCACGATGCCGATTAGGACGACGCCGATTGATGAGATGGCTCGTTGGCGCATCGACGATCAGACCTGAGCCGGCTGCGCCGGCTCCGAGCCCATGAGGCCGCCGAAGCGGCGTTCCCGCCGGCCAAACTCCGCGACGGCGTCATCGAGGTCGGCCGGGCCGAAGTCAGGCCAGAGCACCGGGCTGAAGACGTACTCGGCGTAGGCCGCCTGCCAGATCAGGAAATTGCTCGTCCGATGCTCGCCCGAGGTCCGGATTACTAAGTCGGGGTCAGGCATTGAGGCGGTGAAGAGGTGTGCCGAGATCGTCTCGTCGGTGATCTCCTCGGCCGGGATTCCTGCCGCCACGATCGCGCGGACAGCTTCGACGATCTCGGCGCGACCCCCGTAGTTGAATGCGAGCGTCAGCGTGATGCGGGAGTTGTCGCGCGTCAGGTGGATCGCATCGCGGATGGATTGGCAGAGCTCCGTCGATAGGCCCTCGAGGCTACCGATGTGCCGTAGGCGAGCGCCTTGCTGGTGGAGCTCGGCGGTTTCGCTCTCGATGGCGCGCGCAAGGATGTTGAGGATTCCCTCGACCTCGTCACGCGGCCGACGCCAGTTTTCGGTCGAGAATGCCCAGAGCGTCAAATAGCGGATGCCGAGCTCGGCTGCGCGAGTCGTGATGCGACGGATGTTCTCGGTGCCGGCCTCGTGGCCGGCGATGCGCGGTAGACCGCGCTGCTTCGCCCAGCGACCGTTGCCGTCCATGATGATCCCGACGTGGTCGGGAATGGCGCTCGGAAGCGGCTGCAATCCATCATGCATCGTGACTGCCCCCGTCGGTGGCTAGACCTCGAGGATCTCCGCTTCCTTGGCCTGGCCGATCTGGTCCGCTTCATCGGTGTAGCGCTTG
>DAOKZM010000207.1:0-431 GCA_035325665.1 Thermomicrobiales bacterium
CGCTCGCACGTCCCGGCCGCCGCCCCGCCGCGCATCCGGCTCGGCGAGCTCGAGGTGGACATCGCCGCCCACCTGGTCGTCGGCGACGCCGCGCCGGTCCATCTGACGCCGACCGAGATGCGGCTACTGGTGGTCCTTGCCCGCCACGCCAACCGGGTCGTCCCGCACGCCTCGCTGCTAACCGAGGTCTGGGGCCCCGAGTATCGGGACGAGGTGGACTACCTGCGCACCTACATCCGCTACCTGCGCCAGAAGCTCGAGCCGGACCCCACCAACCCGCGGTACCTCGTCACCACCCCCGGCGTCGGCTACCGGCTGGTAACGGACGGGTAGCAGAGGGATGAGGGACGAGGGATGAGGACGGCCCTCACCCACGCCCCTCTCCCAACGTTGGGAAAGGGGGTAACTACGGCGTCGGGGACTCTCGTGCC
>DAOKZM010000207.1:441-5919 GCA_035325665.1 Thermomicrobiales bacterium
CAGGGGAGGGGCGGAGGGGCTCACAATTCGCGCAAAGCGTGAAACACGATTCGTGCCTGACCACGGCCGAAAAGAACCCCGGCCCGCTCTCGGAGCCGCCGAAATCCGGCGCGAAGCCGCCGCGAACCCAACCCGGGCAGCAGATTCTCATGACTTTCTCATACGAGGAAGCCCGAATCTCATGCGACTCTCATGACGCATTGCGCAGGCTTAAAGGAGTGCCACATCGGCGTGGCGCCGCTACTCGACAGGGATGAGAGGGACACATGCAGACGACCGCCGAGAGGAAACCGACGACCCATCAGTCCGCAGGCTCCAGCCTGCTGCAGGACGCGCTGGCGCAGGTCCGCGCTGCCGGCAGGAGACTGGGCATCTCGCCCGGCATGCAGCAGTTGCTCGAGACGCCGGAGCGCGAGTTCGCCGTCGCGCTGCCGATCGAGATGGACGATGGGCGCCTCGAAGTGTTCCACGGCTACCGCGTCCAGCACTCGCGCCTGCGCGGGCCGGCCAAGGGCGGCTTCCGTTATCACCCGAACGTCGATCTCGACGAGGTCCGCGGGCTGGCCAGCCTGATGACCTGGAAGTGCGCGCTCCTCGACCTGCCCTACGGAGGCGCGAAGGGTGGCGTCACCGTCGACCCGAGCAAGCTGTCACGCCGCGAGCTCGTCGAGCTGACCCGCACCTACGCGGCCGCGCTCGTCCCGGTCATCGGGCCGCACGTCGACATCCCGGCCCCGGACGTCAACACCAACGACGCGACAATGGGCTGGTTCCTGGATGAGTACGAGCGCCAGGTGGGCAAATACGACCCGGCCATCGTTACCGGCAAGCCAATCGCGCTCGGCGGCAGCGAGGGGCGCGGCGAATCGACCGGCCGCGGCGTCGCTCACGTCGCCCGCCAGGCGATGGAGCGGCTGGGTATCCCAGTCCAGGGCGCGCGCGTCGTCGTCCAGGGCTACGGCAAGGTCGGCTCGGACACCGTCCGCTTCCTCAACGAGTTTGGCGCGAAGATCATCGCCATCAGCGACGTCAGCGGCGGCCTCTACAACCCCGAGGGGCTGGACATCGCCCGCATCGACGCCCACGTCGCCAACCATCCGAAGCGCCTGCTCGAAGGCTACCCCGGCGAGGACGCCGAGGCGATCTCGAACGCCGAGATCCTAACCCTCTCCTGCGACGTGCTGATCCCGGCAGCGCTGGAGGGCCAGATCACCATCGAGAACGCGGCCGACATCAAGGCGAAGCTCATCGTCGAGGGGGCCAACGGGCCGACGACCGGCGAGGCGGACGCAATCCTGGCCGAGCGCGGCGTCAAGGTCGTACCCGACATCCTGGCCAACGCCGGCGGCGTCGTCGTCTCCTACTTCGAGTGGCTCCAGGGCCTGCAGGGCGAGCGCTGGAAGCTGGAGGATGTCCGCGTCCGGCTGGACGACCGGATGTCGACGGCGGTCGGGCAGGTCTTCGAGCGTGCCGAGTCGGAGGGGGTCACCCTGCGCGAGGCGGCGTTCCTGATCGCGGTCGAGCGGGTCGTCGTGGCGGCGAAGCTGCGCGGTTACGCCAGCGCGGAGTGATGACCATGACAGGCTGGAGCAACGTCACCGTCGACCTCGTCGACACCGCCAGCAACATGATCGACGCGGCGGCGGCCGTGGTGACTGGCCGGCTCCATCTCAGCTCCCCCAGCGACGTCCGCGCCCGGCTGCTGAAGGGGGATGCGCTGGCAAGCTCGTACTTTCGCTTCGAGTTGTCCCGGCAGGTCGCCGCGGCACTCTTGACGATGGACCCGTACGTCATCGCGGTCTACGAGGACCAGGACGTCCCCGAGTCGGAAGACGTCGCGCCGGCCGAGGCGTCGTTCGAGGAGCCGCTACGGCTCTTCGTTGAGGTCGACTACGAGACGCCCGCGCTCCGCGCGGTCATCGACGCGCTGAACGAGGCGCTGAGCCAGGCCATCGGCGGGCTGCTGCCGGAGCCGCCGTGCGGCTATATCGAGGCGATCGTCGTCGACGAGCGCAACCGCCGGCTGCTACGACCGCGCGCCAACGGCTACCGCCCGGCCCCGATCCTCCTCGCCGCCCGCGAGGGCACCGGCGGCGCACCCATCTAACGCGGCTTCATCACACGGGTCAGGCGATGTGCCTGGCCCGTGTCGTCTTCATCACCCCGCCCGAGCACAGCTGCGAGTATCAGCCGAACCTGACAGCGCCTCACGTCCCACGTCCCTCACCCCTCATCCCTTCGCCCCATTGACGCCAACCCCGTTCGCTGCCACCCTTGCGGGGCTGGCGGGGATGGCATCCGCCGGAGGGGAGGGGATCGGATGGGCGCGGAGGCACGGGGGTATCCGGCGTCGGTGTCGGTGGTCGTCGTTGGCGGCGGGGTGACCGGGACGTCGGTCGCCTGGCAGTTGGCGCGGCGCGGGGTGGACGTCGCGCTGTTCGAACAGGAGCATCTGGCCTGGGGCGCCAGCGGCCGCAACGGCGGCCAGACCGGCGTCGAGACGAACTACGGCAGCGGCATCATCGAGCACCGGCTGCGCTCGCTGGAGATCCTCCGCGAGGCCGAGCGCGAGCTGGGCGAGTTCGAGTACGACCAGTGTGGCCGGTTGAAGCTCTGGCTCGGCGAGCCGGGCGAGCACCCGCTGCCCGACCCCGCCCGGCCGGAAGCCGGCGAGCACGCCCTCGGCGACGAGATCCTCACCGGCGACGAGGCCCGCGAGCGGCTGCCGCTGCTCTCCGAGCGAGTGATCGCCGCTCGCTGGGCGCCAACCAGCGGCCGGCTCTGGCCCTTCAAGCTCGTCCACCGCTTCGCCGAGGGGGCGACGCGGCACGGAGCGCGGATCTATACCGGCGCGACGGTCGAGCGGCTGGTCGTCGCCGACGGGCGCGTCCAGGGGATCGTCGTCAACGGGCAGACGGTGCGGGCGGAGTGGGTCGTCAACGCGGCCAACGCCTGGGCCGGCCCGCTGGCCGAGACCGCCGGGCTCGACCTGCCGGTCATGCCCTGGCGCGGCCAGATCGTCGTCACCGAACCGGTCCGGCCGATACTGCCATTCACGATGGGCCACTTCGTCAACAAGGGCTCGAACTACTGGCAGCAGACGCGCGACGGGAAGTTCGTCATCGGCGGCTCGCGGGTGCTCGACACGGTCGGGCGCAACAACCTCCACGACCGCAGCGTCTCGCCCGACGTGCTGCACAAGACGCTCTCGATGCTCGTCGCGGCGCTGCCGGCACTGCGCGACGTGCGGATCGTCCGCGCCTGGGGCGGGACGATGGGCTTCACCCCGGACGGCAACCCCTACATTGGCGAGACCGAGCTGCGGCGCGGGCTGCTGCTGGCCTGCGGGTTCAACGGCTCCGGCCTGTCCTGGGCGCCGGTGGCCGGCGAGATCCTGGCCCAGATCGTGGCTTCCGAGCCGCTGACCTTGCCGCTCGACGCGATTCATCCCGACCGTGAGACGGGGCGGCTGGCCGGCGGCGAGGCGGCATGACGGCGACACCCCGATCGCGCACCGGCTGGCGCCGGGTCTTCTTCGGCTGGTGGATCGTGGTGGCCTCGGCCGGGATCCAGATGCTGCAGGCGGGCCTGCTCCAGCAAGCCTACGGCGCCTACGTCTCGGTGCTGCTCAACGAGTTCGGCTGGAGCAAGACGGCCCTATCGTTCGGCTACTCGCTCCAGCCGGTCCAGAGCGGACTGCTCGGGCCGATCCAGGGCTGGATGATCGACCACTGGGGACCGCGGCGGGTGATGCGCACCGGCATGCTGATGTTCGGCGGCGGCTTCATCCTCTTCAGCCGGATCGACTCTCTGATCGAGTTCTACGGCGTCTTCATCCTGATGGCAGTCGGCTCCAGCCTGGCCGGGTTCATGTCGATCACGACAACGCTGGTGCAGTGGTTCGAGCGGCGGCGGGCGACGGCGATGAGCCTGTCGCAGACCGGCATGAGCGTCGGCGGGATGCTGGTGCCGGTAGTTGCCTGGTCGCTGGCCACCTACGGTTGGCGGCAGACGGCATTCGTTTCGGGCATCATCATCCTCGCTCTCGGCCTACCGCTCACCCAGGTGATGCGGACGAACCCCGAGCAGTACGGGCTGCGGCCAGACGGCGCTCCGCCGGACGCGCTCTCGCCACGCGGGAACACGATGGTCGAATCGACGGGCGACGCGATAACGCGGGTGGACTTCACCCCGCGCGAGGCGCTGCACACCCGCGCCTTCTGGCTGATCTCGTTCGGCCACGCCTCGGCGCTGCTGGTCGTCTCAGCAGTAATGGTCCACCTGATCCTGTACCTCGAGCAGAGTCGCGGCTTCTCGCTCGGCTCGGCCGCGACGGTCGTCGCCGTCCTGACGCTGGTGACCGCGCTCGGCCAGATCGCCGGAGGGTTTCTCGGCGACCGCTTCGCCAAGCGCAAGATCGCGGCACTGGCGATGTTCGGCCCCTCGGCCGGGTTGCTGGCGCTGGCCTGGGGCGACGCCTTCGCCTGGGTCGTCGTCTTCACCCTGGCCCACGGCACCGCCTGGGGAATGCGCGGGCCGCTGATGCAGGCGATCCGGGCCGACTACTTCGGCCGCCGCCACTTCGGGACGATCATGGGCTTCTCCAGCCTGGTCATTAACGTCGGGATGGTCTCCGGCCCGCTGATCGCCGGGGCGATGGCCGACCATTTCGGCAACTACGAGTACGGATTCACCCTGCTGGCCATCTTCGCCGCCCTCGGCTCGATCTTCTTCGTCTTCGCCACCCCGCCTCCGCCCCCAACGCGCCACGGCGACGGGTATATCTAGGCGAGGGATGAGGAAGGACGACGGACGAAGGGGAGGTAAGGGCGTATTGCATACACCCTGCCAGATCCGCAGCCCATTCGGGTCATAACCTCGACGTGGCTGGCGCTGGTCTGGTCGGCCGAAAGTTGAACAGGCGTATTGCATACGCCACTACACGGTGAACACGACATCCAATCTCGTCGCTCGTCCCTCTTGCCTCATCCCTCATCCCTCGCGACACACTCCATAAAGATCACGTCCCACCACCGGCCGCCCATTCGACGGGCTTCGCGCTGGCGGCCGAAGGCGCGGAAGCCGGCCTTCTCGTAGGCGCGCTGGGCGGCCGGGTTGTAGGCGAAGACGCGCAGCAGGAGGGTGTGCAGCCCGAGCGGGCCGAGGGCGTAGTCGCGCATGAGTCGGGTCGCCTCGGCGCCATAGCCGCGGTCCCGGAAGGCGGCCTCGCCGATCAGAATCGAGAACTCGGCACTGCCATTGGCGAGGTCGATGTCGTTGAGCGCGGTCGTGCCAATCGGCGTGAGGGTTGCGCGGTCGTAGATCGTGAAGCGCACCGTTGCCGGGTTGGCGCCGAGCGCCTCCAGGCGAGCGACCTCGGCCTCGCGCGTCTTGGGCGAGACGTCCTCCAGTCGGTACATGACGCCGAAGTCGTTGCGCCAGCGCAGGTAGGTGTCGATCAGGTCGCGGCGCGGCGGG
>DAOKZM010000207.1:5929-6159 GCA_035325665.1 Thermomicrobiales bacterium
CCCCCGCCTCTCCTGATCGATGGCAGTATCGCACCAGCTGGCACGCGATATGCAGCCCGCGCGCGACATGGACGCGACTCGTGGCCGGGCGCGGCTTCTCCGCGCGGCCGGCTGGCTGGCAGAGCTGCTCGTGCTTCTGGCCGTGGCGCTGGCCATCGTCTGGCCCGCGCCGGTTGAGCGTGGGAAGCTGCCGGGCGCCTTCGAGGCCAGCGACCTGCCGCTCAGCCACT
>DAOKZM010000208.1:0-3048 GCA_035325665.1 Thermomicrobiales bacterium
TCCACGCCCACGGCGGACCCGAGGCGCCGGGATGGTGGGTCACCTTGCGCGGGTACGAAGACTCGGAGCACCCGCACCCAGAGGTCGTCGACCCCTACCCGACCCACCAGCAGGCAGTAGCGGCCATGCAGGACTCGCTCCTCATCGACGGGTTCGCCGAGGAGACCAACCGCGAGGAGTGGCTCGACGACGTCTACGTGGACCCGATGCCCGCGTCGATCGCCCGCATGTGCGCCGGCTACGGGCCTCGAGTGACGCTGATCGACCCCGGCGATCTCGTCGTGGTCGAGTCGCCGACCTACCTCGGCGCGGCCCAGGTCTTTCGCGCGGCCGGCGCCCGGCTGCTGACGATCCCAGTCGATCAGGACGGCATGCAGGTGGACCTCCTGCAGGAGGTACTGCCCCGCCGCCGGCCGAAGCTGATCTACACCCTGCCGACGTTCCAGAATCCGTCGGGCGCGGTCCTCTCGATGGGCCGGAGGCTGCGGCTGCTCGACCTTGCCGCCCGTTACCAGATCCCGGTCGTCGAGGACGACCCCTATGGCGCGCTGCGCTACGACGGCCGCACGCTGCCGACGCTGGCGGCGATCGACCAGGCCGAGGGGCGGGCGAACGTCATCTACCTCTCGACCGTCTCGAAGATGCTCTTCCCCGGCTTTCGGATCGGCTGGGTCTCGGCGCCGAAGCCGGTCGCCGAGCGGTTGACGCTGATGAAGCAGCTCGTCGACCTCGACACCAACGCGCTGGCCCAACGCGCCGTCTGGGCGTTCTTCTCTCGCGGCCTGCTCGACCAGCACCTCGCGCGCGTCAACGCGGCCTACCCGAAGCGGCGCGACCGGATGCTGGCGGCGCTGGAAGAGTTCTGCGGCGACCTCGTCACCGCCAACCGGCCGGAGGGGGGCATCTATCTCTGGTGCCGGCTGGCCGAGGGCATTCGCGTTCGCGATCTGCTGCCGGAGGCCGCCCACGAGGGGGTCGTCTTCGCCCCCGGCGAGTCCTTCCACGTCGACGCCGCCTCCGGCCGCGGCCGCTACGACATGCGGCTCAACTTCACGCTGCCGGCCGAGGCCGAGATCGACGAGGGCATCCGACGCCTCTCGGCTGCCGTCCACCGCCTTGCCGACCGCCTCGACGCCACCGCCCGCCATCCAACGGCGGCGCTGACGCCGATCGTCTGACGGTCGGGACGCGGGACACGGGACGCGGGACGTGATCTCCTAGGGGCGAACCTTGTGGCCGCCCTCTGGTCGATGGTTCCCGACCCGCCAGATATCGAACGTGTTCGCGTGGCGCCCTCCCCTACGCGGCGGCTGTGAGTGCCGGTCGAACGCGCGATGTGCCTCTGCCGGCACCCCGCGTCCCGATCAATCCTCCAGCGGGCTGTTGGCGACGAGGTCGTCGACGAAAGTGGTGAAGTTCTCCAGGGCGCTATCGACGAGGGCCTTACCGTATTCGGGAGTGGCGATGCGGGCGTCGCCGAGGGCGCCGTTGCGGGTCATCTCGTCGAAGCGGTAGGGGACGGTGACGTTGTAGCGCTTGAGCGTCTGATTGAACTCGTACATCAGGTCGGTCATGTCGCCAGGCGCGATCGTGTCGTGCTTGACATGCTGGGGGATGAGCTCCATCGCCCGGGCCGTCTCGGCCTCGCAGGCGTGACCGGTGTACTTCGTCGCGCCGAAGCGCTCGTGGATGGCGCGGTCCATGAAGCTGAAGTAGCTGCAGCCGCCGATGAAGACCGGGTCGATCTCCTCCTTGACCCGCACGGTCGCAACGCCCATCGCTGGGATGTTGCCGCCGTGGCCGTTGACGAAGAGGAAGCGCTCGAAGCCGTGCTGCGCGAGCGAGTCGACCACCTCGGTGAGGACTTGGACGAACGTCTCGTTTGACAGCGTGATCGTGCCGGGGAAGTTCATGTGGTGGAACGAGACGCCCCAGGGCATCGGCGGCGCGACGAGCACGCGCGGGTAGAGCCGCTCGCTGACTCGCCGGCAGAACTCGAACGACGAGGCGATGTCCATGCAGAGCGCGAGGTTCGGCCCGTGCTGCTCGTTCGAGCCGATCGGCTGGAGCACCAGCTCCACCTGATCGCGGATGGCATCGACCTCCGGCCACGAGAGGTTCGCCAGTACCAGATCCCGCGTGCCATGCGCCCGTTCCATCTCTCCCTGCCTCTCACTCCCGATCGTGTCGTTCCCGAGCGGGGCGATTGTAGCGCCAGTGGACGACAGATGACGGGGCCGGCCTCGGCGGGGCGCGACGGCCGTGATCATCAGTAGCCTCGCCCAGCGTCCCTTCAACAATGCGGTGGCGCGCTCCGCGTTTGCCTGAACGGTCACGGTGCGACTACACACGCGCCGACACTGTAGTATGGGCGGTGGCGGACGGACCGCCATGACGCGTTCGGATGGCGAGTTCGCGACGGAGAGCGCCGATGGAAGTCTGGGCCGTTGGGGATTCCTACGAGCCGTACGCCGGGCGGTGGAGCCGGGTCGTCGCCCGCGATTTCCTGGCGTGGCTAGAGGCGCCGCCAGGCCGGCGCTGGCTCGACGTCGGCTGCGGCGCCGGGGCGTTCAGCGCAACGATCCTCGACACCGCCGACCCGGCAGCGGTGGTCGGGATCGACACGTCCGAGGCGTTTCTGGACACGGCCAGGCGTCGAATACCCGACGCGCGGGTCGAGTTCCGCCAGGGCGACGCCCAGGCGCTGCCGTTTACGGACGGAGCCTTCGACGCGGCCGTCTCGGGGCTGGCGCTGAACTTCCTGCCCGACCCGAGCCAGGGGCTGGCCGAGATGACGCGTGTCACCCGTCCCGGCGGGTGGGTGGCGGTGTACGTCTGGGACTACGCGGGCGAGATGCAGATGATGCGCCATTTCTGGGACGCTGCCACGGCGCTCGATCCCGCCGCGGCCGAGCTGGATGAGGGGCGGCGCTTCCTGCTCTGCCGGCCGGAGCCGCTGGAGCGGCTGTTCGTCGCGACGGGGCTGCATGACGTCGAGGTCCGCGCGATCGACATCCCAACCGTCTTCCACGACTTCGACGACTACTG
>DAOKZM010000208.1:3058-5149 GCA_035325665.1 Thermomicrobiales bacterium
GATGCACTTCGCGTCATTCGAGGAGTTCTGGCGGCCGTTCCTCGGCGGGCAGGGTCCGGCGCCGAGCTACACGATGTCTCTCGACGAGTACCGCCGCGCGGCGCTGCGCGAGCGCGTTCGGGCCGGCCTGCCGATCGGCGAAGATGGGACGATCCGGCTGGTTGCGCGTGCCTGGGCGGCGCGGGGGACGACCGGCGCGCGCTGACCGGCGCGCGTCAGACCGCCGGCTTGCGCCAGACGAAGGCGGCGGTGATCGGGTGGCCCCGGTAGCGTTCCCACTTGGGCTTTAGCGCCACCCAGGCGTCGTCGATGACGCGCTCGCGCAGCTCGGCGAGCTGCCATCCGGCTGCGAGGGCGGCGGCTGTATGGTCGCTCAACAAGTGGAGGTGCGTCTCGATCGCGACCGGCTCGCCCGACGCGCTGGTGTAGTGGGTCGGCATGCCGGCCGTCATGATGAAGTGCGGATGGTAGGCGACGAGCACGAGGTAGCCACCCGGCACGGCCAGCCGGAACGCCTCGGCGTAGAGCGGGGCGACGTCGGGCAGGTGCTCGTCGACGAGGCTGACGCTGACGAGATCGTAGGCGGCAGTCTCAAGACCGGCGCCGACGACATCTGCTTCGACCAGGCGGCGGTAGATGCCCCGCTCGCTGGCGCGGGCCAGCATCGCGGGGGTGAGATCGACGCCATCGATCGCGACGACACCGTGGCGACGCAGCCAGGCGCCGGTGCGGCCGGTCCCACAGCCGAGGTCGGCGGCGCTACGGAACGTGTCCCAGGGCGGAGTGGCGAGGCTATCGAGCAGGGAGATGTCCATCTCGTCCTCGACGACATCCTCGTAGGTCGTGACCCACTCGCCGTAGCCGGTCCGCACGTCGGTCGTGCGGTAGCCACGCTGGTCGAAATTGGAGAAGCTCGGCATGGGGGTCCTTTCCGTCGGGACGGGGGACGAGGGACGTGGGGGAGGTTGGCCCTCACCCCCCTGCCCCCCTCTCCCAATGCTGGGAGAGGGGGAGCCTGCGGCGACGAGGTTCGAGTGCCGGTCTTCCCCCTCCCTTCATAGGGGGGCGAGGGGACAGGTCGTCGCCTCGTCCTCCCTCATCCCTCATCCCTCTAGAATACCCTCGACCGCACGACCCGAGAGGTTTCAGCCGTGACGACGCCAGCCCCGCCGATCGAGCCGCTCTCCGTCGATGGCGACCGGATCGAGATCATCGACCAGACGCTGCTGCCCGGCGAGGAACGGCGGGTGGAGATCGACACCGTCGAAGCGATGTGGGAGGCGATCCGCAGCCTGCGGATTCGTGGGGCGCCGGCAATCGGCATCGCGGCGGCGTTCGGACTGGACATCGCGGCGCGCGCATCGATGGCGACCGAGCGCGATGCGTTCCTCGCCGACCTCGAGCGGGCGCGGGCGCATCTGGCGACGTCGCGGCCGACGGCTGTGAACCTGTTCTGGGCGCTGGAGCGGGTGTGGGAGCGTGTGTCGAACGCCGAGGGGGACGTCGCGGCGCTGCGGGCGGCGGTGCGCGACGAGGCGTTGGCGATCCTCGCGGAGGACCGCGCGGCCGGCCGGGCGATCGGCGAGCACGGCGCGGCGCTTCTGGGCGATGGCGCGGTGCTGACGCACTGCAACGCGGGCGGGCTGGCGACCTCGGGCTACGGGACGGCGCTGGCGCCGATCTACCTCGCCCACGAGATGGGCCGGCGGATCGAGGTCTACGCCGACGAGACGCGGCCGCCCCTGCAGGGCGCGCGGCTGACGGCCTGGGAGCTGGCACGGGCCGGCGTGCCAGTGACGGTGATCGGCGACGGCATGGCGGCCAGCGTGCTGGCGCGCGGCGACGTCCAGGCGGTGATCGTCGGGGCCGACCGGGTGGCGGCGGACGGCGACGTCGCCAACAAGATCGGCACGCTCGGGCTGGCGATCGTGGCACGGGCGCTAGGGGCGCCGTTCTACGTCGCGCTGCCGACCTCAACGATCGACCCGTCCATCGCGACCGGCGCCGACATCCCGATCGAGGAGCGCGGCGACGACGAGCTGCGCGTCTTCAACGGCCGGCCGATCGTCCCACACGCCGCCGAGGTCTACA
>DAOKZM010000208.1:5159-6120 GCA_035325665.1 Thermomicrobiales bacterium
TACAACCCCGCCTTCGACGTTACCCCCCACGAGTACGTCACTGCGTTCATCACCGAGCGAGGCGTCGTCCGGCCGCCGTATGCGTTCGAGGGATGAGGGATGAGGGATGGGAAGACCGTAGGGACGAACCTCGTGTTCGCCCGCCACGAATCTCGTGCCTTGCAAGGCGGCAACCGCCACGCCGGCACACCACCATCATGCGTCCCTCATCCCTCATCCCTACCGCCGCACCACGCCGCGCAGCAGGAACAGGACGTTGGCCGGGCGCTCGGCCAGGCGGCGCATGAGGTAGAAGTACCACTCGGCGCCGTAGGGGGTGGCGACCAGGACGCGGAAGCCGCGTCGGACCAGATCGAGCTGGTACTGGCTGCGGATGCCGTAGAGCATCTGGAACTCGTACTGCTCGCTGGTCAGGCCGTGCTGGTCAGCGAAGCCGATCACGTGGTCGATGATCTTCTCGTCGTGCGTCGCGATCGCGGTGAAGCTGTTGTTCAGCAGCATCCGCTCGGCCAGCCGCACGTAGGCCGCGTCCACGTCCGCCTTCTTCTGGTGCGCCACCTCCGGCGCTTCGAGGTAGGCGCCCTTGACCAGCCGCAGGTTCGGCTTCAGCGGCAGCAGCGCCTCCAGGTCGGCGGGGGTGCGGTGGAGCATCGACTGCAGCACCGTGCCGACGTTCTCGTGGCCGGCCTCGCGCAGCCGCCGGTAGATCCGCAACGTCGCGTCCACCCGCGCCGATTCCTCCATGTCGATGCGGATGAAGTTGCCCACCGTCGCCGCGTGGGCCACTAGCCGCTCGACGTTGGCGTAGGCCACCTCCTCGCCGAGGTCCAGACCGAGGTGGGTCAGCTTCAGCGCGATGTTGGTCTTCAGCCCCGCGGCCGCGATCCGGTGGAGCACGCGCTCGTACGCGGCGACGCCGGCCGCGACCCCGCGCTCGTCGCGCACCGCCTCGCCGAGCAGC
>DAOKZM010000209.1:0-2384 GCA_035325665.1 Thermomicrobiales bacterium
TTCAGGTGCCGGTAGAGCGAGGCGGTCGGGATATCCAGCAGCTCGCGCGCCAACTCCCGCGGGGTCATTCGGCACCCGCCGAGGGCGCGGATGATCCGCAGCCGGACGGGGTGGAAGATGATGTTAGCCGGCGACATCGCGGCCGGCGCTGAGCGCTCGTTCATGTCGACATATTATCAATATCAAGAATGATAATGCAAGATCCTGTCTCTACTATGCCCGCCGTGCCGGATGACGTACCTGTAATCGAAACGCGATATGAGTGACGTGTTCGCGTTCATCCAGCAGCAGCATCCTTAACAACATCACAATATACGGCTCCTCTGGAGCTCGTGTGCGGAGCGGCCTCTCGCCGTCGGCGAGGGAATCTCCTCGCGTTCCGAAGCACGGGCACATCATGCGTCTCTGTCGAGCGATGGAGGTTACACGTGCCGGCGGTCATCCTCGTGGACAACCAGCGCACCTACCGGGAATCTCTCGCATACATCCTTGGCTTGGAGGCCGGCTTGTCCGTCGTCGGACAGGCCGGGACGCTCGCCGAAGCCCGGCAACTGCTCGGCCGGGCCGACGTGGCCGTCGTCAACGACACGCTCCCGGATGGTCCCGGCCACACGCTGATCGCCGACGCGCGGGCGACCGGCAGCTATTGCGCTGTGTTGATCCTGACCGACAGCACGAGCCGACTCGTCCATGCTCGCGCGTTCGTTGCGGGGGCCGGGGGCGTGTTGGCGACGTCCTGTTCGGTCAGCGAGATCGTCGCCGCCATCCAGCGGCTGGCGGCGGGCGAGTCGATCCACCGGCAGGCGGAGATTTCCGAGTTCCTGCAGTTGGCGGCACGCGACCGCGCCCGCGTCGACCGCGCGCGCGATCTCGCTCGTGGCCTGACGCCGCGCGAGCGGGAGGTGCTCCAGACGCTGGCCGAGGGGTTGAGCGAGAAGGAGATCGCTTCGACGCTGGGTATCAGTGTCCGGACCGCTCACAACCATGTCGCCAACATCCTCGGCAAGCTGGATGTTGATTCGCGCCTTCGTGCGGTGATCACGGCGCTCCGCTACGACCTGGTGTCGATTTCGTCAGCCGATTGACGCGCCGGCCGCCGGTGGCGGCAACGCATCGTCCACCCGCCCGCGGCGAAAGTACGTCGTCGAGACAGGTCGGGGACCTGTCCGCGCCGGGGCGCCACCGTCCAGAAGGCGCCAGTGCCATGGGCGGCTCTCCCACATCCCACATCGATGAACCACTCGCCGATCAGCGCCCATCACCGCCGCAGGGGAGTGCGCCACACGAACACGCCGGATCCATGCCTGTTGGCGCGTCGTCCCGCGTCAGGGCCGCGGCGAGCACGGGATCGCGGCGGCCCGCGCGGGGCCACCCCCACGCCGGGCGAGTGCCCTAACTGCCTGTGGTCGAACCGGCTGGGTGGGGCCTGTCCCACCTGATGATGTGACACGCGCCGGACCGGTTGGGCATCCAGGGATGGTGGCCCTGCGGGGCCGTGGTCAGGGCGAGCCCTGTCCCGACGAAAGTCCTGCGCGACACTCGGTCATCCGGCGCCCCTTTCGACGAGGCGTCTAGTCCATTTGTTCCGTGAAACGATGAACGGTTTTCGTGATGCGGGAGGCCGCGCGCCCCCGCTACGATCGCCTGGACCCCGACCGGACGGCTACTGATGATCGGGCCACCCCGCGTGGCGGCAGGAATGAGTCCCGGCTCGTGAACTCTCGTGGCAAGCCTCCTGTCCTGATCGTGGCCATGACCCACCTGCTCTTCCGCGACGCGATCGCGCGAGCGATTGCGTCGCTGCGGCCGGGGATCCGGACGATTCAGGAAGCGCCCGACGCGCTGGAGCGGC
The DNA here is from genome assembly GCA_035325665.1 of Thermomicrobiales bacterium. Lineage (GTDB taxonomy): Bacteria > Chloroflexota > Chloroflexia > Thermomicrobiales > CFX8 > JAMLIA01. The sequence goes on from DAOKZM010000209.1 coordinate 1,853, forward strand.
TGGTCCTGGCCGCGCAGCCGTCGGTCGTCATCGCTGACCAGCTGTTTCCCGCCTTCGTGGATAGCGTCCCGGTCTGGCTCTGCTTCGACTGCGGCGACCAGGTGCACTGCACCGTATCGATCCACGGCAAGACGCTCGATGTTGGGAACATTGGGCTCCACGACGTGATCGACCTCATCGATGTCGCGGTCGGCGCTGGCTGACCGCCTCGCCCGTCTTCGGGGATGTACGCCGGCATCCGGGCGGTGTGGCGAAGGAGCGGCTAATGAAGATCCTCTCCGAGCAGATGATCACCCGCTACCAACAACCGCACGTAGTTCGTCGCGCCGCGCCCAGCGCGCCACGACAGTGCCTGCGGCGCGGCTGGCTGCGGCCCATCGAGGCCATTATTCGCGCGCTCACCCGGCCCAGACACCTGTCGTCCGTATAGCACGATTAGCCCATCCAGCCTTAGTCCGTTTGCGCGATGGCATCGCCGCTCTGGGGACATATTCTGAACGTGTCTGATCGCTCGGGCCATCCCGACATGATG
>DAOKZM010000209.1:2394-6088 GCA_035325665.1 Thermomicrobiales bacterium
CGCGGCCTCCCCCTCCGCGAGGTAGGCGACGGCGTGGGCGACCGCCTGCTCGACCGAGCCCGCGCGATCGACGGCGGGCGATCCCGCCGCGAATCGCGCCGCACGTCGCCGTAACGACGCCGTCGAGCCGCCAGGCCCGATGCCGCCGGAACCTGAGGAGCCGCACCGATGTATACGCTGAACCAGGAGCGCGACAAGGCAACAAAGAGGGAGGCCGGCGCCGGCCCGGCAGGGGCGCTGGAGGGGCTGGCGCTGTCCCGTGCGGGGATCGACCACATCGCGGTGTCGGTCATTGTGCCGACGCGCAACGAGGCCGGCAACGTCGCCGCGCTGGTCCGGCGGCTCGAGCATGCTCTTCCTTCCGTCGCCGAGGTCATCTTCGTTGATGACAGCGACGACGACACGCCGGCCGCGATCGCGGCCGAGCGAGACCGCGCGCGGATGCCAGTCCGGCTGCTGCACCGCGCGCCGGGCGAGCGACAGGGCGGGCTGGGCGGAGCGGTCGTCCTCGGTCTGCGCGAGGCGCGCTACGAGTGGGCCTGCGTGATGGACGGCGACCTGCAGCACCCGCCGGAGGTGATCCCCAGCCTGCTGGTCCAGGCTGCCTCGAACGAGGTGGACCTAGTGATCGGCAGCCGCTATCGCGCCGACGGCAGTAGCGCGGGGCTGCACGGTATCCGCACCGCCGTCTCGCGCGGCTCGACGACGGCCACCCGGCTGGCCTTTCCGCGGCGGCTTCAGAAGGTCAGCGACCCGATGAGCGGCTTCTTCCTGGTCCGTCGTTCGGCGATCGACGTGCCGCGTCTGCGCCCGTTGGGGTTCAAGATCCTGCTGGAGATCATCGTCCGCACGCCGGGCCTGCGTCTCTCCGAGGTGGGCTTCACCTTCGGCGAGCGGTTTGCCGGCCAGAGCAAGGCGTCGCTGCGCGAAGGGGTACGGTTCGCCTCGCACATGGCGACGCTGCGGCTGGGCGACAACTGGTTGCGGGCCGCCCAGTTCCTCTTCGTCGGCGCGACGGGGATCGCGATCAACGCGCTGGCGCTCTTCGCCGCGACCGAGTGGCTGGGGATGTTCTACCTGGTCGGCGTCATCCTGGCGACCCAGGCCTCGACGCTGTGGAACTTCGCCGGGACCGACCTGTGGGTCTTCCGCGGGCGGCCGGCGCGCGGGACGCGGCCCGGCCGGCTGCTGCAGTTCGCGGTGATGAACAACCTGGCGCTGCTCTTCCGCGGGCCGATGGTCTACGTCCTCACCTCGGGGCTGGGGATCCACTATCTCGCCTCGAACCTGTTCTCGCTGGTCGCGCTGTCGATTGGGCGTTTCTTCGTGGCCGATTCACTGATCTGGAAGTCGGGGGAAACTGGGGAGGTCCGCATGTACGCATACGATATCCACGGGGTTGTGAGCGTCGAGTCCGACGTCTGGCTACCGGAGCTTGAGGCGTTCCTCAGCGAGGCGGCGCACGCGCAGCCGACGCTGCGCGTGCGCTGCGGCACCTGGCGGCACCGCCGCGCGGCGACGAAGGTCACCGCCGACGCGACCGGCGCGCATTTCTCCTACGACGAGGGGGGCGGCCCGCTCGGCTTCTGGATCGACGTCACCCGCGGCGAGACCACCGAGATCGTCGCCTCGCCGCTGTTGCGCCACTCGCCGCACGTGCTCTACACGAACGTCGTCGAGCCGATCCTGCGCTGGACCTTCGTCCAGCGGGGGTACGCGCTGGTCCACGGGGCCTGCGTCGCCTTCGGCTCGGACGCCTACCTCGTTACGGCGCGGACCGACACCGGCAAGACGACGACGATCCTGCGCCTGCTCGACCGCCAGCGGCGCGCCTCGGACACTGGCGCGTTCATCTCGGATGACCTGACGCTGCTGGACGCCGAGGGGCACGTCTTCACCTATCCGAAGCCGCTGACGATCAGCCGACACACCGTCGCCGCAGTTAACACGCCGCTGCTCTCGCGGCGCGAGCGGCTGGGGCTGTTCCTCCAGAGCCGGCTGCACTCGCGTGGCGGGCGCGGCTTCGCGCTGCGCCTGGCGCAGACGCCGCTGCCGGTGGCGACGATCAACACCTACGTCCAGTGGATCGTCCCACCGCCGAAGTACCACGTCCAGCGGCTGGTGCCGCACGTCAAGCGGGCGCCGAAGGCCCAACTGGCCGGCATATTCGTCATCGAGCGTGGCGCGGACGGCGACATGGTCCTCGACCCGGCGACGGCGCTCGACATTTTGATGACCAACTGCGACGACGCCTACGGCTTCCCGCCCTACCCGCTGATCCGGCCTTACCTGCAGGGGCTCAACGGCCACAACCTGTCCGGCCGCGAGCGGGAGATCGTGGCCCAGGCGATTACCAATGTGCCTGCCCGCCTGATGCGCAGCGCGTCGATGGACTGGTCGCGCCGGATCCCGCTGGCGGTCGGTATCCCCGAGCGCCCGCGCCTGCCGGTGGAGCAGCCGGCGCTCGACGAGGGGCTGGCTGGTGCGACCGCCGCGCCGTAGGCAGCCCCAAGGGTGGCCGGCCCAAAGCGGGCCGGCTACCACCACGTCGGTCGGCGCGGCACGTATTCCGGACGGGCCGCGTCCGTCCAATCGCCGCGGAATGAGAACGATTATGAGTTATGAGCACAGCCAGGCCAGGCTCGCGGGCGCCGGCCGGCAATCGGTTGCATCGGCCACCCGCGCGCGCGTGAACCTTTCCAGGTTCGCGACCGAGACCTACCTTAGCCGGGCGATCCTGGCGCTCGCCCTGGTCAGCGGCGCCGGCCTGCGCTTGTGGCACATCAACCAGCTCGGCTTCAACACCGACGAGGCAGTCTACGTTGGACAGGCGGCGGCGATCGCTGGCGAGAAGAGCCTGGTCTCGTTCTTCCCAATGTTCCGCGCCCACCCGTTGCTGTTCCAGTTCATCCTGGCGCTGGGCGTGCCGTTCGTTGGGCTCGACAGCGTGGACGTGTTCGCCCGGCTGGTGGCCGCGGCGATGGGGATCATCACGGTCATCATCGTCTACCAGACGGGCGCCACCCTCTACCGGCCGCGGACCGGCGCGATCGCGGCGCTGTTCATGGCGCTGATGCCCTACCACGTCATCGTCACCCGCCAGGCGCTGCTCGACGGCCCGATGGTGCTGTTCGCGACACTGACGCTGTTCTGCATGGCGCGCTTCGGCGCGACGCACCGCCCGGCCTGGCTCTACGCCGCCAGCGCCTCGATGGGGCTGACGTTCCTCTCGAAGGAGACGGCGATCCTGCTGGTCGGCGGGATCTACATCTACCTGGCGATTTCCCCGGAGACGCGGGTCCGCTTTCGCGACCTGGTGGTCTCGACCGTCGTCCTCGGCTCGATCATGATCGTCTACCCGCTGGTGCCGATGCTGGCGGGCGGCGGGGGCGGCGAGAAGGCGGGCAACTACCTCGTCTGGCAGCTCTTCCGGCGCCCGAACCACAGCTGGCTGTTCTATGCGCTCACGGTGCCGCAGGCGATCGGGCTGCTGCTGGTGACCGTCGCGGTGGCCGGAATCGTCTGGCGCCGCCGGCAGGTGACCTGGCGTGAGAAGCTGCTGATCTCCTGGATCATCGTCCCCTGTCTGTTCTTCGAGCTGTGGCCGGTCAAGGGGTTCCAATACCTGCTGCCGATCGCTCCGCCGCTGGCGCTGCTGGCGGCCTGGGCGATCGACGGCCGACCGGCGCCCGCT
>DAOKZM010000210.1:0-285 GCA_035325665.1 Thermomicrobiales bacterium
ACCATCAACCCGGCGACGATATCGAGGACGTAGTGATTACCGGTCACGACGACCGCGAACGACATCAGTATCAGATGCAGCGCGCCGAGCCAGGCCCCGATGCGCCGCCACGGCAGCGACGCCGCCAGCCAGAGTGCCGCGATCGCCGTCCAGCCGATGTGCATGCTCGGCATCGCCGCGAACTGATTCGCGCCCCCGGCCCCGGACGCCGACGACTGCACCCCGGCGTAGACCGCCAGCGTATCGACGAACGGGTAGCCGTGCGACTGCATCAGCCGCGGTGGC
>DAOKZM010000210.1:295-6086 GCA_035325665.1 Thermomicrobiales bacterium
CAGCAGGAAGATCCGCGCAATGCGCCAGAACGCGCCAGGTGCCAGCACGACGCAGAGTGCCGCCGCCGCGAACATGAAGATCTTCATCTGCCGGTAGTAGTGGTTGAAGAAGTCGATCAGCCACTGGTGCTCGATCACGCGCTGCTGAAGCGGGATCTCGACCCGATCGACGCCGATCCCGAGCGAGCGCTGCAGATCGATGATGTCCAGCGCATTGGCGTAGCCGGCGCTGCTAGGCGGGACGAAGTAGGTCTTGCGGAACCATGAGTAGCCCTGGAGCAGGACGAACATCACCACGACCACGCCAACCGCGCGCAGGAGCGCCAGCCCGATCCGGCCGGCGGCATGCCGGCCGGATCGGGCGCGGCTACCGCCGAGCGGCGCGCTCAGCGCCTCGCCTATCCGGTGACCTCGTGGCGCGTCGATGGTGTCTCCTCCTGGTCCCCGCCTGGCCGGCACGGCGCCAATCGCTTCGCCTCTACGCAGCATCCGCACCACGGCGCACCGTCCCCGCGGACGCCGAACGTGCCGAAGACAGATGTTATGCTGCATCGCGCTCGCGCGTGCAACGTCGGCGGCGCGATCGAGGCGGCTTTCGAGGCCACGAAGGGGACGGACCGATGGTTCGACTGGGCATCATGATCGAGGGCCAGGAGGGCCTGACCTGGGAGCGCTGGCAGCGCATCGTGCGCGCTGGCGAGGAGTTCGGCTACGACTCGGTCTGGCGCTCCGACCACCTCTTCTCGGTGATGGGCGAGATCGACCGGCCGACGCTCGCGCTGGCGCCGTCGCTCACCGCCGCCGTGCTCTGGAGCGAGCGGGTCGAGCTGGGCGCGCTGGTGTCGCCGACCACCTTCCGCCACCCAGTCCATCTAGCGACCGAGGCGGCGGCGCTCGACCAGCTCTCAGGCGGGCGCTACTGGTTCGGCGTCGGCGCCGGCTGGAACGAGGCCGAGCACCGCGCCTTCGGCTTCCCGCTGCCGAACCTCGGCGAGCGGATGGACCGCTTCGAGGAGGCGCTGAAGGTCATCACCCTGCTCTGGACCGGCGAGGTCGTCTCGTTCAACGGCGACCACTTCCAGCTCCACAACGCGCGGGCGACGTCGGTCCCGCGCACCGAGGGCGACGTGCCGATGATCATCGGCGGCAGCGGCGAGCGCCGGACGCTGCGCATCGTCGCCGAGTACGCGGCTGAGTGGAACGTCTCGACGATGACCGTCGACGCCTACGACCACAAGCGCGCGGTGCTGGCCGAGCATTGCCGCGCGATCGGTCGCGACCCGGAGACGATCCGCCAGTCGATGATGCTCGGCCACGTCGTCGGGCGCGACGAGCGCGAGGTGCTCGACCGGGCCAGGAAGCTCCAGGAGATCGTGCCCTCGCTGCGCGATGTCTCTCCGGCGGAAGCACTTGAGCGCGTCCGCCAGCGCGGCTACCTGGCCGGGACGGTCGAACAGGTGATCGAGCAGGCCCGGCGGCGCGGCGCGCAGGGGGTCGAGCGCATCATGCTCCAGACGTTCGACCAGGACGACATCGACGGCCTGAAGCTGATCGCCGACGAGATCATGCCGAACGTCTGAGCGCAGGCGGCCGGCGGGTCTGCGCCGACGGCCGTGCCTCACCAGTGCTGAACCGGCCTTCAACCCGCGGCGGGCATCTCGGCGGCGTCGCGCGAGGGCCAGCTGAGGTTCGTCGCCAGGTCGTGCTGGAACGATGCGCCGAGGATCGTGCCAAGCTGGCCATCGACGATCGCCGCCGCAGCCATGGCGCGACGGATGCCGTAGGCTGGCTCGAGTCGGTCCAGCGCCTCCCAGTAGAACGCGCACGACGCGTACATCGACAGCCGCAGCCGCTGGGCCTCGAGCAGGCGCCGGGCGATGTCCCGGTCGCCCTGGGCCGTGCGCTGCCCGTCATACCACGCCTCGAACGTCACGGCGCCGTCGACGACATCAACATAGGCGTCGCGCGCGGCCCACGGGTCCTGGAGATGCGCGCTGCCCTGCTCCTCGAACACCCGGTCGATCTGCGAGGCCAGACGGTCGAACGCGTCGCGCAGCGGGCGCTTCCACCCCGACCAGCCCGGCGTGCAGGAGCAGCCGTCGGTCCAGCGCGCCAGCCCGTGCGCGCAGCCCCACGAGGACGGCTCGACCAGCGCGGCGGTCGCCGACGCCGTACGAGTCGCGAACTAGTGGTCGGCCGACACCAGCGTCAGCCCGCGCTCGCGCAACCGGCGGGCGAGCAGATCCTGGAGGAACAGGTCCTTGAACTTGTGGTGGTGGCCGTAGACCTCGCCGTCGGTCGCGATCGCCACGAGCGCGTCGTCGTTGGGGCGCTGCTCGAAGGCCGGCAGCACGTGTGCGGCGGCAAACTCGGCGGCGTCGGTGGTTGCGATCGGGTCGAACGACACGCAGCCGCCCAGGCCGGCGTCGTAGACGACCGCGTCGAACGGCCGGCCGCTCGCCAGTGGCAACCGGTACGACCCGCTGACGTCACCGTCCGGCCGGACCTGCCCCGGCGCGAGGATCGTGTAGCGCAGACCCTCGTCGGCGCAGGCTTCCAGCGTCGCGTCGTCGACCGCCGTCTCAGCCAGCCAGATGCCCAGCGGCTTGCGGCCGAAGAGCAGCTCGAACGAGCGGACGCCCCAGCGGATCTCGGTCCGCCGGTCACGCGGCGAGTCCAGCGGCAGGATCGTGTGGTGATACCCCTGGGCGATTGCCGAGCCGTGCCCGGTCGCCGTCCGCGCATTCTGGTCGGAGCGGGCGACGCGTGAGAGGACATCCGGGTGGCGCTTACGGATCCAGGCCGCCAGCGTCGGGCCGAGGTTGAAGCTCATCCGGCTCAGGTTGCCGAGCTCGGCGTTCGGCCGGTAACACTCGGCCAGGATCTTCTCGTTGAAGTCGTGAAACGGGCTGGCGGCCGGCTCCCAGGGCATCGTTCCGGACGTAGGGTGCTCGCGGGGCGGCTGGTAGAAATGACCATGAACGATAACGTAGCGGGTGCTCACGTGACGTCCTGTTCGTAACTGGACGACATCCCCTCCATGGGAGAAACGAACGGGAGATCGGAGAGGTTTCGCGATCACGTCGTCCATAGGCGGCACTGTACGTACACGATGATACCATACATGTCGTTGCCTGGACTATGCAGGTTCGACATGTGAGATTCTCGGCGCCGCGGCGGCGTTTGCCTGTCAACTTCGTCATCGTGGGGAGCAAGACGCGCGACGGCGGACCCATCTCAAGGTCCGCCGTCGTAGCTCGTCGGTTCGGTTGTCAGCCGTCGGCGACGATCGCCAGGTCGGTCGATTCGCGGGACGGGAGCGGTACCGGCCGGTAGTGCTCCATCGTGAGGCACTCGGTCGGGCACCATTCGACGCAGGCGCCGCAGCGAATGCAGGCGAGCTCGTCGATGATCATCGCCACCGCATTCGGGCCGAGCTCGGCGCGCGCCAGCTCCGCCAGCTCGACATCGCTGTCGATCGAGTAGATCCGGTCGGTTGAGATCATCTCGATGACGCCGACCGGGCAGATGTCAACGCAGCCGTTGCAGAGGATGCAGCGGTCGCCGTCGATGAAGATGTTGAGCTGGCACTGCAGGCAGCGCTTGGCCTCGTCGAAGCCGACCGGCTTCGGGTAGCCGAGCTCCACCTCCAGCGTCGTCTCGTCGGCGAACAGCCCGCGCTCCTGGAGCGGCAGCGTCGGCATGATCTGGCGTTGCAGCGAGGTGTAGTCGTCGCCCCAGCGCAGCCGCCGGCTCATCGACGAGGTCGACCACTCGGCGACCCCCTCCGCCATCAGCGGGTTCGGGGTGTGCAGGTCCTCGATCGGCACGCGGGTGATCTCGAAGTCCGGCGCCGGAATCGGCACGCCGCTCAGCGTCGCGTGGACGTGCTCGGCGACGCGCTTGGCGTCACCGATTGCCGAGATGAAGTTCAACGGATTGGTGACGTAGTCGCCGCAGGCGAACACCTTCGGGTGCGCCGTGCGCCCCTCGGCGTCCACCCGCGGCACGCCGCGACGGTCCACCTCGGGGAAGAAGTCCTTCGGGAAGAAGGAGTTGTCCTGGTACTGGCCAATGGCGACGATGACCTGGTCGCATTCGATGATGAACTCCGAGCCCTCGACCGGCTCGGGGCGGCGGCGGCCGGAGGCGTCCGGCGGGCCGAGCTCGTTGCGCACGAACTCGATCCCGGCGACGTGCCCGTCCTCACCGGCGATGCAGCGCGTCGGCGAGACCATGTACATGATCTCGCAACCCTCCAGCTCGGCCTCCTCGACTTCGAGCGCGTCGACTGGGATCTCGTGGGCCGAACGCCGGTAGGTCATGATCGACTGCTCCGCGCCGAGGCGCAGGACGGTGCGGATGCAGTCCATCGAGGTGAAGCCGCCGCCGACGGTGACGACCTTCTTGCCGACGAAGACGTCAGGCACGAGGTTGAGGTTGATCTCCTCCAGGAAGGTCAGCCCCGGCACGACGCCCGGCATGTCCTCGCCGGGGATCCGCAGCGGCGTGACGTTCTGGTTCCCGGCGGCGATGACGACCGCGTCGTGGTTGTCGACCAGATCCTGGAACGAGATGTCCTCGCCGATCTTCGTGTTCAGCCGCAGCTCGATGCCGAGGTCGAGGATCAGCTCGACCTCCTCCATGATGACGTCGCGCGGCAGGCGCCACTCCGGCACGCCGGCCCACATCATCCCGCTCGGGACCGGCATCGCCTCGTAGACCGTGATGCGATAGCCGAGCCGCGCGAGCTGGCGGGCGGCGCTGAGGCCGGCCGCGCCGGAGCCGATGATGCCGACGGTCTTGCCGTTCGGCGGCGGCGGCGACTCACGGCGCGTCTCGCCGCGGTAATCCGACGCGACGCGCTTGAGGTAGCAGATGCCGATCGGCTGGTCTACCACCTGCCGGCGGCAGGCGGTCTCGCACGGCCGCGCGCACATCCGGCCGAGGCAGCCGGGGAAGACGTTGTTCTCCCGGTTGAGCTCGAACGAGTCGGCGTAGCGCCCGTCGGCGATCAGCGCGATATAGCGCGAGATGTCCGTATGCGACGGGCATGCCTTCTGGCAGGGGATGTTGTCCGCGAACCAGCGCTGGTCGCCGGTAAAGACCGCGTATCGGGCGCCGGCTCGCCGCGTGAACGGCGAGAACATCTCGGAGGAGACGAACGCCAGCAGCCGGATGCGCCGCGTGTCGTCGACCGGCGTCTCCGACTGGTCCTGGCTGACGATGCCGTAGGACGTCCGGCCGCCGATGATCTGGCTGACCTCGTCGGAGGTCAGCGGAACGAACCGATCGCTGGACGCGCCGCACGACGGGCACTCCGCCGGCTGCACGTCGTCCGTCTCGATATATCCGCAGATCCTGCAACGGAACATTGGCAAGTCCTCCCACAACGATCGGGTACACCAGCCCCTGCGTGCGGGGTGACGCCGGCAGGAGCGCACATCCCGCCGGCGCCTCGTCGCCGGCCGTTCGATGGCGCGCGAACGCGAAGGCGTCCCGATCCGCTAGGCAGAGTATAGCAGTGACCTCGCGCGGCCTTGCGCGGTGAGGCGACTCGATTTGCCGATCGGAGCTCGCAGGATCGGTTCTTCGGCTTCAGTAGCCAACCTCGACGAGGGGGATGCCCGCTCGGCAGGCGGGGCAGTCGGACGGGTCGTGGATGTCGAGTGCCTCGTTCAGCAGCCCGAAGGTCCGCACCCCGAAGGAGCGGCCGCTGAGGTCGGTCAGCGCGCCGATCCCGATCAGCTCGCCGCCGGCCTGCTCGACCTGCGGTAGGAACTGGGCGATC
>DAOKZM010000211.1:0-6053 GCA_035325665.1 Thermomicrobiales bacterium
GCTCTAGCCAGGCATTCAGGTAGAAGACGTGGGACGAAGGACCGAAGCCGTGGTCGGAGACGACGACGACCGTCGCTTCCTCGCCGCCGAGTGCGACGAGGTCGGCCAGCATCGCATCGAGGCCCCGGAAGTACTGCTCGCAGAGGTCGATGATCTCCTGCTCCCAGGCCGTCGGCTCCGATGGCCGAAGCTCAGGGTCGAGGAACCGCCAGCACAGGTGCTGGAGCTTATCAGCGCCGTCGAAGACGACCCCGACCAGGTCGATGTCGTCGTCCGTCATCAGGTGGCGCAGGATCTCCGACCAGCGTTCTTCGCGGCGGGTGTGGAGCCGGATCCAGTCGGCGTACTCCTCGGCGGCGCACCCTTCGATGGCCTTCGCCTCGAGGGTCATGTCGAGCGCCAGCTCGCGCGGGTTGAAGCTCGGCAGCGCCTTCAGCCGGTCGAACAGGCCCGGTGGGTAACAGCCCAGCCGGAGTTGCCGCCAGGGCATCCAGCCGCCGGGAACGATGTAGCCATTCACTGGCGGCGGCGGGAACATCAGCGGGAAGTTCAGGCTGACGATCTTCTGGCCGTGCTCGCTGGCGATCGACCAGATCGTCTCGCTGTGGACGTCCTGCGAGCTAGCGAAGTGGTAATACTCACTCTCCGGCGTCTCACGCTGGAAGAAGTCGAAGACGCCATGCTGGCCCGGCCGCTTACCGGTCATAACCGATGTCCAGGCCGGCGGGGTTAACGGCGGGATGATCGAGCGCAAGGGCGCTCGGACGCCACCGGCGACGAGGTCGCGCAGGAACGGCATGACGCCGCGCTCCATCAGCGGGTCCAGGACGGTAAACGTCGCGCCATCCAAGCCCAGCAGCAGAGTCCTCGCCATCGTCAGGCCCCTCGCGCCGCGATTGGGCGGCGATGCTGGCAGATGTACGACACGAGCTCTCCGACCGTCACGTCGCGCTCCTCGACTGGCCGCTGACCGATCTCGGCGAGGAACTCCGCGAACGGCAGCTGTCCGTAGCGCTGCTGGATCATCGTGCCGAGAATCACCAGGTCGAGCGACTCCAGGCCCATGTCAGACAGGAAGAACGTGTCCTCGGTGACATCGCCCGAGTACTCCCAGTCGTCGGCCATCTGGTGGATCAGGTCTAGCACCTCGGCCAGCACCACCGGGTCCATATTCGCCATCGTTATGTACTCCTTCACGACGCCACTCGGCGCCGGATCGTATGCAAGTCGTCGCGTGCCGTCACGGCCCCGCCCGCTCGCCGATTGTCGACGCGCTGACGAGATCATCCTGCCGGCGCGTGTAGGCGACGAGCCGCAATCCCGGCTCGTTCGCGGCGGCCAGTCGGCCTCGCGGCTCAACCTCGACCCGGCCCGACGGGCCGTCGATCGCGACGACGGCCAGCGAGCGTGGGCCGTCGGTCAGCCCAGACCTGAGCGCCTTGCCGACCGCCTCCTTGGCGCACCAGCAGCGGAGGGTCCACTCGTCGTCACCGCCCGTCACGGCCGCGATTAGGGCCCGCTCGGCGTCGTCAAAGGCGACATCAGCGTATTCTTCGGGACGAGCTTTCACGCGTTCGATGTCGATACCGAGGCTGGACACGCCACCCTCGAAGGGCAGGGCGGCGAGCGCCACCGCCAGGCCGTCCGTGTGAGCGAGCGAGACGACCGGGACGACATCGACCGAGGACAGCCAGGCGCCACCCACGAGTGGCTCACCCTCGCCACCCGGGTAGATCTCGATGTCCGCCGGCAGGAGGTCGAGGCCATAATACTGCTTGACCAGCGCCTGCACAGCCTCCTTGGCAGCCGTCCGCGCGCCGAGCCATTCGAGCTGGCGGCGGCCGGGGGGCCGGAGCGCGCCGAAGCGCTCACGCTCGGCTCGGCTCAGCACTCGCGCCGCCCAGACGCGCTTCCAGAACCCGTGGTCCGCCGGAATGGCCGTCTCGATGACTCGACAGGCCAACCGCTCGTTGGAGTCGAATGGCACGGCCCCATCCGGCCAGTCGGAGGAGATGGTCTCGCCATCTCGCGCCAGGATCAGCGACAGCAGGTGCGACGGGACGTCGAATCGCTTGTCCTCCCACCCTTCGAGACGCATCCAGAGCGCGCCGTCGGCGGAAACGAGCTCGATGTCGGACCGGACGAGGTGATCGCTGATGAGCTTGATCGACGCCAGACAGTCGATCGCTTCACCAACGGGCCGAGGTGGGCCGAAGATGTCGAGCCCCGCCAGCCGGAACGGGAAGACGACCCTGCCCGTGGTGAGGTGCTCGGTCGTCCAGAACCCGATGGCTTGCCCGGCGGCGTCGAGGACGACCGGGTCAACGACGAAGTCGGCGGACGGAGCATCAGTGAAGAAGCCGGTGGTCGGCAATACCTCCAGCCGGGCGACGATCCCGTCCGTGCCGGTCTCGTCGATCGCCTTGACCCCCTGCCAGGCGGGACCGTGGAACATGACGTCGCGGTAGAGCCTGTCAGGAGTCCAGCGAGATGCCCGGCCGCCGGCCGGCCGTGAGATCCGAGGCGCGACGGGGCGAGGATAGGCGTCGTCCAGCAAGACCGTTGTCTCGACGACCGGCGATACCGCGCCGGCGCCCGGCTCACTGAGGTTCCAGAGGCTGACATGCGCGCGCGCCCGGTCGAAATCGTCGTCGAGCCGGGTCGCAGTGACGCGCAGCGTCTGCGGGGCATCCTCCCAGGCCAGCCAGCGGCCGGCGTGGACATCGCGCATCCCGACGACCACCTTGCCCGGGATTAGACAGGCAGCAGCCTCGGCGAGGATCTCGAGGCTCATCGTCAGCGGCATGATCGCGAGCGGCGTCAGGCTATCGTCGGTCGTCGCGACGGTCCGGCCCATCGTGTGATCACGCAGGTAACGGTCGCGCGCGAGGTCGAAGACCCGTTCGGCGACCAGCTCGCGGTTCGGTTCCCACGATACGATCGTCCCGAGTAGTGGGTAGGGATGGACAATCGTTGGGACACCTTCATCAGCGGAGAGCGACGCCTGTGACGACAGGTCACCAACAATCAGGCCGATGACGCCGCCGAGGGTGCGCTCCGCCGTGAGGCGTTCGACCAGGCTGTCATCGAGGCCGCCGTACTGCTGTCGATAGGTCGCCAGGATCTCAACGCGCTTGATTGAATCGATCCCCAGGTCGGCTTCCATGTCGAGCCGCTCGTCGAGCATCTCGATCGGGTAGCCGGTCCGGTCGCTGACGAGCGCCAGCAGACGGCTCGCCACATCATCGCGTCCGGCCCCGGTGGGCGGTTGAGCGGACATGGGGGATGGCGCCACGTCCGCCCGCGCGTACGATGCCTCGCTGGTCGCGGGGTCTGCTGGAGGACGTTCCGTCGTCGCCAGTTGAGCCGCCACCCCCGCCCAATCGTCGCCTTCCGACTCGGCGACCACGACGGGCCCATCCCACTCCGGCGCTTCTTCAGGCGACGATTCGATCCAATCCTCGTGCAGCTGCACGAGAGCGTCGTCGCCCCACGACGGATCGGAGCCTTGCAGGAACGCCTGCATGATCTCCTGCTGTGAGACGAGGAACTGGTCCATCACGTCCAGGTGCGATGCGAGCACCGCGGCGACGTCGTCGACAGGACGCAACGCGTCCGTCAGGCGCATCGTCGGTGCTGGCGTCCAATCGTCCGCGGATGTCCAGGTCTGGTTAGGTATCTCGGCGCTCTTCGCATCGGCCGGCGCCGGGTTGGTCTCGGCGAAGCGGACGGGCGGCGGATGGTGGCCGTTGCCAGCGACGGGACCGCCCGCCACGGAGGGCGAAGTCGTCCGCATCTGCTCGACGACCTCGTCTGAGAGACGAATCATCGGCCAGGAGGACGACAGCAGCACCGGATTGCTATGCCGCGCCGTGCTGTCATCATCCTGCCGGTCGATACGCTTCGGCTGGCGGCGGTCGTAGAGGTGCTGCAAGTTCAGGTCGACGCCATGTGCGGCGAGCATGCCGACGAGGTGGTTGAGCTGGGTGATACCCGAGCGGCGCATCACGTTGGCCGGCACGATACAGGCCGGGCGGCCGCGCAGGATGTCCTCGACAAACGCCGACAGATTGCCGCGCGGACCCACCTCGACGAACACTCGCGCCCCGTCATCATAGAGCGCGTCGATCGTGCGCTGGAACTCGACCGGCCGCGACCAGTGCTCGAGGAACAGCTCCCGAACCGCCTCCGGGTCTTCGGGATAGCGCTCCGACGTGGCACAGGAATAGAGCGGGATGCGCGCGGGACGGACGGGAACCTGCTCGTAGAGCTGCCGCAGGTCGGCTGTATACGGCTCGAACAACGGGGGGTGGACGGCACGGTCGTAGGCGAGTCGCTCGTAGATCAGCCCCTCGCGCTCGACGATGGCGCGCGCGCGCTCTGCAGCACCCGGCTCGCCGATCAGGATCGACTGATGCGGGCAGTTATCAACGGCCAGGAAGATGTCGCCGCCCGCCTCGCGGGCGATCTCCTCCACCCGCTCGCGCGGCGCGCCGATCGCGAGCAGGACCGCCTTCGGCACATCGTTCTGGGCGCTGGCGTCCGCGTAGTACTGATAGAGCGCCCTGCCCAGGTTGATGAACCGCTCGTCGGCATCCACGTCGAACACCCCGGACGCGCTCGCCGCGGAGTACTCGCCGCTGCTGTGACCGACGCAGGCATCGGCTGGGACTCCCAGCTTCTCCAGCAACGCGAACATCGCCTGGTTCGCCGCCTGGACCGCCTCGATTGCCGCGTCCATCTGCATCAGCCGCTCCTCCGCCCGGCGGCGGTCGGCATCGTTGAAGGCTGGGCGCGGAAAGATGAAGTCGCTGGGCAGCTCACCACGCGGGTGGCCGACGAAGATCTGGTCGTAGCGGTCGAAGACCTCGCGCACCTCGGGGAAGTGCAGGCAGAGGTCCGCTAGCATGTTCGGGTACTGAGCGCCCTCGCCTGGGAAGAGCAGGATGACCTTGCCATCGACGCCGACTGGCTGCGCGAAGTAATAGATTCCCGAGACGTCCTTGATGCGCTGGCAATTCGGGTCGGCGAGCCGTTGGGCGACGCGGTCGAGTTTCTGGCGTAGATCGGCGACGGACGTAGCGACGATCGACACCCGCGCGGCTCCGGCGGCAGGACCGAGTCCCGCGTTCAGCGTGTACGCCACGTCGGCGAGGCGGTACGCTGAAGTCGCGGCTGCCGCGAGCTCGTCCAGCCAGACACCAACCTGCTTCACGCGCGCCAGGAGGTCGACCGCCGACGTGCTGTCGAGGATCACGACCTCGCTGTCCCACGGCGGGAGATAGTGCACGTCGAGCGGCTCGGCGGCCTGTGCGGGGCGATACTCCTCGACGACCGCGTGAGCGTTGATGCCACCGAACCCAAAGGCGTTGATCCCCGCCCGGCGCGGCTCGGGACCGCCGTGAATCCAGGGCCGAGGCTCGGTGTTCAGATAGAACTGCGTCTTCTCCAGCTCGAGCTTCGGATTTGGCTCGGTCACATGGAGCGTCGGCGGCAGGACCTTCTGGTGAAGCGCAAGGGCAATCTTGATCAGCCCCGCGACGCCGGAGGCGGGGATCGTATGGCTGATCATCGACTTGACCGTACCAAGCGCGCAGCGCGGCAGGCCATGCTCGCGCTCGCCGAAGACGCGCGTGAGCGCCTGCACCTCGACGACATCGCCCACCGCGGTCGCCGTCCCGTGCGCCTCGATCAGTCCGATCGAGTCAGGCGAGACACCAGCGTCCTCATAAGCTCGGCGGAGCGCCATCTCCTCGCCGTCGATGCGCGGCGCCATCACGCTAACGCCGCGGCCGTCGCTGGCGACCCCGACGCCGCGCAGGACCGCATAGATGCGGTCGCCATCACGCTCGGCGTCCGCGAGGCGCTTCAGGACGACCATGCCGATGCCCTCGCCGAGCAGCGTCCCGTTGGCGTCCTTGTCGAACGGACGGATCTGCTGGTCGTGGGAGAGGGCTCCCAGCTGGCAGAAGACGTTCAGCGCGGCGATCGGCATCCAGACCTGCGATCCGCCCGCCAGCGCTAGGTCACACTCGCCATTGAGCAGGTCGCGC
>DAOKZM010000212.1:0-374 GCA_035325665.1 Thermomicrobiales bacterium
AGCGCGGGTCGAGGATGCGCGACGTGGAGGTCAGCGGGTCCACGGCCGGGTAGATGCCCATGGACGCGATGTCACGGGAGAGCTCGGTGGTCGCGTCGAGGTGGGCGAAGGTCGTCGCCGGGGCCGGGTCGGTGTAGTCGTCGGCCGGCACGTAGACCGCCTGAACCGAGGTGATCGAGCCCTTGCGGGTCGAGGTGATGCGCTCCTGCAGCTGGCCCATCTCGGTCGCCAGCGTCGGCTGGTAGCCGACGGCGCTGGGCATGCGGCCCAGCAGCGACGACACCTCCGAGCCGGCCTGGGTGAAGCGGAAGATGTTGTCGATGAAGAGCAGGACGTCGCGGCCCTGGTCGCGGAAGTACTCGGCCATCGTCAGG
>DAOKZM010000212.1:384-6045 GCA_035325665.1 Thermomicrobiales bacterium
GCCCGGCGGCTCGTTCATCTGGCCGAAGACCATCGCCGTCTTGTCGATGACGCCCGACTCCTCCATCTCGCCGTAGAGCTGCGTGCCCTCGCGGGTGCGCTCGCCGACGCCGCAGAAGACGGAGTAGCCACCGTGCTCGGCGGCGATGTTGCGGATCAGCTCCATGATGATGACGGTCTTGCCGACGCCCGCGCCGCCGAAGACGCCGGTCTTGCCGCCCTTGGTGAACGGCGCGATCAGGTCGACGACCTTCATGCCGGTCTCGAACGGCTCGACCGACGTGGCCTGGTCGACGAAGTCCGGCGCCGGCCGGTGGATGCTATTGGTCAGCGATCGATCGACGTCCGGATTGCCATCGACCGGTTCGCCGACGACGTTGAAGATGCGACCCAGGGTCGCCTCGCCAACCGGCACCCGGATCGAGCTGCCGATATCGACGGCCTTCGAGCCGCGGCGCAGGCCGTCGGTGGACGACATCGCCACGCAGCGGACCCAGTCGTTGCCGAGGTGCTGCTGCGCCTCGAGCGTCAAGGTCTTGCCATCGGGCATCTCGACCTCGATGGCGTTGTAGATTTCGGGAAGCTGGTCCGGCGGGAACTCGACGTCCACGACGGCGCCCTGCACCTGGACGACCTCGCCCGTTGCCCCACGTACGGCTGTCGTTGCCACTCTCTATCTCCTGCCTGCCTGGATCGAATCCGGGATGCTGCCCCGCACTCCGCTCGAACGTCCGTCTATGCGCCGAGCGCCGCGGCGCCGGCCGCGATCTCGGACACCTCGCGCGTGATCTGCGCTTGCCGTGCCTTGTTGAGCGACAACGTCAGCTCTTCGATGAAGTCCCTGGCGTTGTCTGTCGCCGCGCGCATCGCGACCATGCGGGCCGAATGCTCGCTGGCCAGCGACTCGAGCATCGCCTGGTAGACCTGTATCTCCACGTAGCGCGGCAAGAGCGCCTGGAGGACGGTCTGCGCGTCCGGCTCGAAGATGAAGTCGGCCACCGCCTGATCGGCCGCGATCTCCTCCGGCGGCTCGATCGGCAGCAGCTGCAGCGCCTCCGGCTGCTGGGTCAGCGTGTTGATGAACTTCGAGTAGATCAGGTAGACGGCGTCGACATCGCCCCGGGCGAACGATTCGGTCGCCACGCCGATGATCGGGCGCAGCGAGTCGAGCGACGGGTTGTCCCCGAGCTGGGTGAACTCGGCGATGACGTGCTGGTCGGTCTTGGCGAAGAAGTCGCGACCCTTGCGCCCGACCGTCACCAGCTCGGCCGGATGGCCGGCCTCCTGGAGGAAGCGCACCGCCCGGCGGATGATGTTGGTGTTGAACGCGCCGGCCTGGCCGCGGTCCGCCGTCACGATGATGACGCCGACGCGGTTGACCGGCCGCTGCTGGAGCAGCGGGAACTGCGAGACATCGACCGACTCACCGGCGACGGCGAGCCCGGCGATGATGGTGCGCAGGCGCTCGGCGTACGGCCGGGACGCGCGCACCCGCTCCTGGGCGCGGCGCATCTTCGCCGCCGAAACCATCTCCAGCGCCCGCGTGATCTGCGCCGTGTTCCGGACCGAGCGAATGCGCCGCCGGATCTCTCGTGGGCTCGCCATCCTGTCTCCTTCAGCGTGCGACCAGCAGCCGGCCGATCGCTAGACCGTTACCTCGAGCTGGTCGACCGAGATCGTCTTGGCGAACTCCTCGGCCGTCGAGCGTATCTGCGCGATCAGGTCGTCGTCGAGCGCCCGCTTTTCCTTGATCGTCGCCAGGATGCCCGAGCCGGCGTTGCGCAGGTAGTCCAGGTACTGCTGCTCCCAGGAGCGGACGCGGTCGACCGGGACGTTGTCCAGGAAGCCGTTGGTCGCCGCCCAGATCAGGGCCACCTGCTCCTCGACCGGCATCGGCTGGTACTGCGGCTGCTTGAGCACCTCGGTCAGCCGCATGCCGCGGTCGATCTGGCGCTTCGTCGCCGGGTCCAGGTCGGACGCCATCTGGGCGAACGCCGCCAGCGAGCGGAACTGCGCCAGCTCCAGGCGCAGGGAGCCGGCCACCTGCCGCATCGCGCGGATCTGGGCCGAGCCACCGACGCGCGACACCGAGATGCCGACGTTCAGCGCCGGCCGGACGCCGGCGTAGAACAGGTCGGACTCCAGGAAGATCTGGCCGTCGGTGATCGAGATGACGTTGGTCGGAATGTAGGCCGACACGTCGTTGGCCTGCGTCTCGATGATCGGCAGCGAGGTCAGCGAACCGCCGCCACGCTCCTCGTTCAGTCGCGCCGAGCGCTCCAGCAGGCGCGAGTGCAGGTAGAAGACATCGCCCGGGTACGCCTCGCGACCTGGCGGGCGGCGCATCAGCAGCGAAACCTGGCGATAGGCCCAGGCGTGCTTGGAGAGGTCGTCGTAGATGATCAGGGCGTCGCCGCCCGCCTCCATAATCTCCTCGCCCATGGCGGTACCGGAGTACGGCGCGAGGTACTGGAGCGGCGCCGGCTCGGAGGCCGAAGCAGCCACGACGATCGTGTGGTCCATCGCGCCGTAGCGCTCCAGCGTCGCCACGATCTGGGCAACCTGACCTTGGCGCTGGCCGATGGCGACGTAGATGCAGATGACGCCGGAGTCCTTCTGGTTGATGATCGTGTCGATCGCCAGCGCGGTCTTGCCGGTCTGGCGGTCGCCGATGATCAGCTCGCGCTGGCCGCGGCCGATCGGGATCATCGCGTCGATCGCCTTAATGCCAGTCTGCAGCGCCGTATCGACGTTCTGCCGCTCGACCACGCCTGGGGCGATGCGCTCCATCGGGCGGAACTTCTCGGTCGCGATCGGTCCCTTGCCGTCGATCGGCTCGCCGAGCGCGTTGACCACGCGGCCAACAAGCGCCGGGCCGACCGGGACCTCGGCGATGCGACCGGTCGAGCGGACCTCGTCGCCCTCCTCGATGCCGGTATAGTCGCCGAGGATGATGACGCCGACCGAGTCCTCCTGCAGGTTGAACGCCATGCCGATGACGCCCTGCTTGGTGAACTCGACCAGCTCGTTGGCCATCACGTCGCTCAGGCCATGGACGGACGCGATACCGTCACCGACCTCGACGACGTTGCCGACGTTGGTCACCGTCATTCCAGCTTCGAATGACTGGATCTGATCCTTGATGATGTCGCGAATCTCGGTGGCGCGTACCGCCATATCGGCCTCCTGCTCCCGCGCGACCCCGTGCGCGCGGTGTCGTGCTCGTCCTGCCCTGCTACCCCGGGTCCCCTAGCGCCTCAGCGGGCGAGCGACGCTCGCATCTGCTGAAGCTGCGACGTGACGCTGGCGCGCGACCAGCCCGCCGATCAGCGACGGGTCGGTCGTCGTGCGCAGCTCGATCTCCTTGCCGACGATCTGCTGGAGCCGCGCCTTGACCTGCTCCCGCTCGGCCGCCGTCAGGTCGACCGCGGTCGTAACGTCGGCGATCGCGATCCCCTGTGCGTCGAGGACCAGATCCCCGAACACCGCATGCAGCTCGGGAAGGATGTCGAAGCGGCCGCGCTCGATCAGCATGTAGGCGAGGTTGCGCGCGTACTGCCGGCCGTCGCCCGGCAGGATCCGGTCGATCGCGGCGCGCTTGCCCTGTTCCGGCACGTTCGGGCTGGTGAAGAACTCGCCGGTCACCGCGTCGCTGGCCGCGTTGGCCAGCGTCGTGAGATCGGCCTGCCACTGATCCTGCGTGCCGCCCTCGGACGCCAGATCGAAGACCGCCTGGGCATACCGCTTGGCTACCCCGCGAATCGCCATCTAGAAGACTCCCCTCCGGCGTCGACGCAACCAGACGATGCTAGTCATCCGTCACCGGCGAGCTGCCGTTGCTGCCAGTCGCGCCGGCCTCGGCCAGCGCCTCCTCGATCAACCGCGTCTGCGCGTCGCGGTCGAGGTTGGCCCGGACGATCTTCGAGGCCGCCATGACGGCGAGGTCGCCGACCTCGCGCCGCAAGTCGGCGCGCGCCTGGGCGGTCTCGGCCGCGATCGCGTCGCGGGCCTTGTCGATCAGCTCGTCGGCCTGGACCTGCGCCTGCTCCTTGGAGCGGGCGATATTCTGGTCGCTGACCTCGCGGGCGCGGGCGATCAGCCCCTGCGCCTCGCGACGGGCCTCGGCCATGATCTCCTCGTTCTGGGCACGGGTCTTCTGGAGCTCGTCCTCCATGCGCTGGGCGGCCTCGATGCTCTCGCGGATGCGCTCCTGGCGCGTGTCGAGCATGCCGGTGATCGG
The DNA here is from genome assembly GCA_035325665.1 of Thermomicrobiales bacterium. Lineage (GTDB taxonomy): Bacteria > Chloroflexota > Chloroflexia > Thermomicrobiales > CFX8 > JAMLIA01. The sequence goes on from DAOKZM010000212.1 coordinate 4,624, forward strand.
CCCCAGCGCGAACTTCCAGAACAGCCAGATGAAGAGCAGAAAGGCCAGGATCTGGACGATCAGATTTGCCGCGTTAATACCTAGTGCGTCCATGAGTCCTCTCGACCTGTGTCCCGTCGATCTGCCGGCCGGGGCTGATAGACCCCAGCCGCCCGGCGCCCACGCCGGACGGCCCGCCAGCTCGCCAGCGTCCCGCCGTGGCGGAGAGGGGACGAACCGTCGCCCCCTCCGGCCCGCGTGCCGCCGACGACCGCCGGCACGCCGCGTCCGGTGCTAGATCACGAACGCGATGATGATGGCGATAACGAAGGCGTAAATCGCGACGGCCTCGGCCAGGCCGGCGCCGATGATCATCGTGGTACGAATGTCGCCGGCAGCCTCCGGGTTGCGGCCGAGCGCCTCCATGGCCTTGGCAACGGCCATGCCGATGCCGATGCCCGGGCCGATCGCGCCAATGCCGATCGCCAGCGCCGCGCCAATGGCCTTCGCGGCGTCGACACCCTCTGGCCCGCTCACACCACCAAACATGCTGTCGTTCTCCTCTCGCCGGAAGGGCCAGTCCCCGACCCGGCTCTGCCAATCGATTGGAGTCGCCCCACGCGGGGCTCCCCCTCCGCCCAATAACCCCTCGGGCCGTTTGGCCCGCAGACCCACGTTTCTGGAGAGAGCGCCCTCCCTCCGGATGCTAGTCCCCCGCGCTCGTCGCGGGCGCCGCCGCGTGACGCGGCTCTTCACCAGGCTCGTGCACGTGCCCGTGCTCGTCACTCCCAGCCGTCGCCAGCGCAATGTACACCAGCGTCAGCAGCGCGAAGATCAGCGCCTGAATGAAGCCGAACAGAACCTCGAGCAAGAGGAAGACCGTCGGCAGGCCGAACATGATGACGACCAGCCACTTCGTCTTCTCGAGGATGGCAGCGGACATCGAGATCATCACCCCGACGAGCACCTCGCCGGCGAAGATGTTCCCGAAGAGACGGAACGAGAGCGAGATGATCCGCGAAACCTCGGAGATAAGCTCAATGGGGAACATGAACGGCGGGTCGGCCATGTGCTTGAACCGCCCACCGAAGCCGTGCGCCGCGACGACCGCGATCTGGACCGAGACGAAGGCGATCAGCGCCATCGCCAGGGTCATGTTGAGGTCGGCGTTCGGCGCGCGCAGTAGCGGTGGGGCGACCTCGTGCTCGCCCTCCTCGGCAGCCACCATCGCGACATCGCCGCCGGGGTGCTGCGTCGAGGCGACCACTGCCGTCGTCTCGTGGCTCTCCTCCCAACCGCACAGGCTCTTGCATTCAATCGTGCCGACGCCCGGCAGCAGACCGGAGTAGTTGGCCAGGATAATGAAGATGAATAGCGAGCCGATCAGCGGGAAGATGCGCCGGCCAACCTGCCGGCCGGCTGCGCCCTCGACCAGGCTGAGCA
>DAOKZM010000213.1:0-1655 GCA_035325665.1 Thermomicrobiales bacterium
TACCCGGCGGCAGGTCGAACATCGCCATCAGCTGGTCGCCGTCCAGCGGCGACTGCAATTCGTCGAGCGCCGCCTTGGCCTCTAGCCGTTCGGCGTGCTCGCGTAGCCCTGCCACCCGGCTGGCCGCCGCCGCCTGCTTGTCGGCGCGGGCGCTGGTTACGTCGGCCGCGGCCAGGTCGAGCAGGTCCTCGAAGGCGTCGCCCGCCTCGAGCGCCAGCCGCCGGACGGCCGAGTCGGTCCAGGTGTCGTCGTACCCCGCCCCGCGCAGGTGCATCGCCACCAACAGCGCGACTCGCTGCTCGAGCGACCGCTCCTGCTTCAGCCGCCGCAACGCCCGGCGCGCCAGGTCAGCCCCGGCCATCTCATGGCCGAAGAAGTGGACCTCGCCCGAGGGGTCGACCGAGCGGGTCATCGGCTTCGCCGCATCGTGCAGCAGCGCCGCCCAGCGCACCGCCAGCCGTGGTGGCGATTGCGCGACGACGCGGACAGTGTGCTCCCAGATGTCCTTGTGCCGCGCGCCGACCGAGTCGCGGTCGTCCTCCGCCATCGGCTGCGCCTCCGGCAGGACCCAGCGGATCAAGCCGGCCTCGTGAAGCGCCCGCAGGCCGTCGGCGACGTGTGGGCCGACCAGCAGCTTGTTCAACTCGGCGGCGATCCGTTCGCGGCTGATGCGCGCCAGCTGCGGTCCGAGCGCGCACATTGCCTCCAGCGTGTCCGCCTCGATCGAGAAGCCGAGCTGGGCAGCGAAGCGCGCGGCGCGGAGAATCCGCAGCGGGTCTTCGTTGAACCGTTCGACCGGGTCACCAACGGCGACGATCTCGCGCCGGCCGAGGTCGCCGATGCCGCCGAACGGGTCGATCAGCTCGCCGTCGAGCGGATCGAGCGCCATCGCGTTGATCGTGAAGTCGCGCCGCGAGAGGTCGTCACGCAGCGTCGCGTCGTGGGACACGGCCGGCCGGCGGTCCGGGGTCGGATAGACCTCGCTGCGATAGGTCGTGATCTCGACGACGATGTCTGGCTCGCCCGGCTGCTGGAAGACGAAACCGATCGTGCCGAACTTCTCGCCGATGGCGAATGTCGCGGCCGGCCGGGCGCCGGCCCCGGCCCGCTTCGTCTCCTCCGGCGTCGCCGACGTGGTGAAGTCGAGGTCGGTCCTGCCGCGGTCGAGCAGCAGGTCGCGCACGATCCCACCGACCAGGTAGAGCTCGTGGCCGGCCGCGTCGAAGGCATGCGCCAGCCGCCGGACGATCTCCCGCTCCCGTCCCGGCATTCGCTCGACCAGTTCCGGCAATCGCACCCGCGCGTCGCTCACTCGCAGCCAGCTCCTTCCGGCGCCAAGTCTAGCGGACGCGGGGCGCGGGACGCGGGACGCGTGGAGCGTCATGAGACAAGCAAGACGGGCGTAGTATCTACGCCCATACATCCTGTGGCCGCTCTGATGAGGACTATCCTCGCCAGACCGTCACGATCCCGCGTCCCGCGTCCCGCGTCCCGCGTCCCACGTCCCGCCGCTCCAGCGGCCCATCGCGCGGTACTTGGCGTAGCGGGCGTCGAGGAGCGCCTCGGGGCAGCCGCCGGAGAGCGTGTCGAGGTCGTCGAGCTGCCGCGCGATCGCGTCGCCGACGGCGGCGATCGTGGCGGCCGGCTCCTCGTGG
>DAOKZM010000213.1:1665-6037 GCA_035325665.1 Thermomicrobiales bacterium
TGGCTCGGGGATGATCTCGTCCACCAGGCCGAAGGCATGCAGGTCCGGCGCGGTGACGCGCATCGCCGCCGCTGCCTCCGGCGCGCGCGCGGCGTCCTTCCAGAGGATCGCCGCCGCCGCCTCGGGGGAGGCGACCGAGTAGACCGCGTTCTCCAGCATCAGCACCCGGTCGGCGACGCCGATCGCCAGCGCGCCGCCGCTGCCACCCTCACCGATCACGACCGCGACGATCGGGGTCCCCAGCGTCGCCATCGCGTAGATGTTGTCGGCGATCACGAACGCCTGGCCGCCCTCCTCGGAGGCGAGACCGGGGTCGGCGCCGGGTGTGTCGACGAAGGTGATGACCGGGAAGCGGAACTTCTCGGCATGGCGCATCAGCCGCAGCGCCTTGCGATAGCCGGTCGGCTTCGGCATGCCGAAGTTGCGGGCGATGTTCTCCTTAGTGTTCTCGCCCTTCTGATGCCCGATGACCATGACGCTGCGGCCGCGGAACTGGGCCAGCCCGCCGACCAGCGCCGGGTCGTCACCGACCACGCGGTCGCCGTGCAGCTCGATGAACTCGTCGCAAAGTTGCTTGACATAGTTCAGTGTGTGCGGCCGACCCGCGTGGCGGGCGAGCTGGACTCGATCCCATGCGCTTGGCGTCGTCGGCTCAGTCATCCGCTACCTCGCCGGCCGTGGCCATCGGTGGCGCCAGGCACCCCGCTGCTTGCTGGTAGATCGTCATCAGCAGCCCGATCGTCGGCTTCAGCGCCGAGCGCGGGACGACCCGGTCGATCAGCCCATGCTCCAGCAGGAACTCGGCAGTCTGGAATCCTTCCGGCAGCTTCTGGCGGATCGTCTGCTCGATGACGCGGGGACCCGCGAAGCCGACCAGCGCGCCCGGCTCGGCGACAATGATGTCGGCCACCGTCGCGTACGACGCGGTCACCCCGCCGTAGCAGGGGTCGGTTAGCAGCGCGATGTGCGGCAGCCGCTGCTCGGTCAGCCGCGTCAGCGCCGCCGTCGTCTTGGCCATCTGCATCAGCGAGAAGAGCCCCTCCTGCATCCGCGCCCCGCCCGAGGCGGAGACGGTCAGCAGCGGGGTACAGCCCGCAACCGCGCGCTCGGCGGCCCGCGTCAGCTTCTCGCCGTAGACCGATCCCATGCTCGCGCCCATGAAGGAGAAGTCGGTGACGACGAGCGCCAGCGGCTGGCCGTCGATCTCGACTTGCCCGGAGACGACCGCCTCGGCCATGCCGGATTTCGCCGTCGTCTTGCGCGCCTTGTCGGCGTAGCTCTCGCCGTCGACGACGAAGCCCAGCGGGTCGTCGGTCGCCAGGTCGGTGTCCCACTCGACGAAGCTGCCCGCATCCGCCAGCAGGGCGATCCGCTCGCGCGCGCCCAACCGGAAGTGGTAGCCGCAATGCTGGCAGACCCGATGGGTCTGGAGATGCTCCTTGGTGTAGGCTAACTCCCCGCATCGCGGGCACTTGACCCACAGATCGTCCGGCACTTGCGAGCGCGTATCCTCATCGTCGGACGCAGTGAACCTCGGCTGTCGTCGGAAGATCTCTCTCATTGCGGTCCCGGGATATCCTTGCCGGAGATCGGAAACAACGCGAACCGGCCCCCTCCACCCGGCATTCGGCGGGCGGCAGTATAGCATAGGAATTGCGATGGCCCGATTCGACGGTCGCGGCCAAGCGCGCGATCGGCTATCCTCGTGGGAAGGGGTGGCCCGGTAGGCGGGCGGCGACAGAGGAGCAAACATGGCGGCGATCGAGCGGGACAAGACCGTAGCGATGATCCTCGCCGGCGGCCAGGGCGAGCGGCTGAGCGTCCTCTCGCGCCAGCGCGCCAAGCCGGCGGTCATGTTCGCTGGCAAGTACCGGATCATCGACTTCGCCCTGTCGAACTGCGTCAACTCCGGCATCTACGACGTCGCCGTCCTGACCCAGTACCGCCCGCACTCGCTCAACGATCATATCGGCCATGGCCGGCCCTGGGACCTCGACCGCGCCACCGGTGGCGTCCACGTCCTCCAGCCCTACCTCGGCCGCGCCCGCTCCGACTGGTACCGCGGGACCGCCGACGCGATCTACCACAACCTGTTCTACGTCGAGGAGACGCGCGCAACCGACGTCCTGATCCTCTCCGGCGACCACGTCTACGCGATGGACTACCGCCCGATGCTGGCGCGCCACCGCGAGCTCAAGGCGGACGTCACCGTCGCCGTCCAGCCGGTGCCGTGGGACGATGCCAGCCGCTTCGGCGTGATGACCACCGACGACGAGGACCGCGTCATCGACTTCGACGAGAAGCCGGCCCAGCCCCGCTCCAACCTCGCCTCGATGGGTGTCTACGTCTTCCGCACCGAGGTGCTGCTCGATGTCTTCCGCCGGCCGGACAGCGACCGCTCGATGATCGACTTCGGCCACGAGGTCATCCCGTTCCTCATCAGCGACGGCAACGCCTTCGCCCACCGCTTCTCCGCCTACTGGCGCGACGTCGGCACCCTCCAGTCGTACTGGGAGGCGAACATGGAACAGCTCGCGGACGTCCCCGGCCTCAACCTGTACGACCCGGACTGGCGTATGCACACCCGCAGCGAGGAGCGCCCGCCGACGAAGATCATGGACGGGTCGCATGTCTCGCGCGCGCTGCTCTCCAATGGCTGCATCGTCATTCGCGGCACCGTCGAGCACTCTGTCCTCTCTCCGGGAGTCATCGTCCACGAGGGCGCGATCGTCCGCGACTCGATCATCATGACCGATACCGAGATCGGCCCAGGGGCGGTCATCGACCGCTGTATCGTCGATAAAGTCGTCCGGATCGGCGCCGGCAGCCGCCTCGGTGTCGGTGATGATTTCGCGCCAAACTGGCTGGAGCCGTCGCGCCTCAACACCGGCCTGACGATCGTGGGCCGCGGCGCCCACGTGCCGGCCAACGTCCGCGCCGGCCGCAACGTGCTCATCGCGCCGGACGTGCGCGAGGCCGACTTCGAGTCGCTGGAGATCATCAGCGGCGAGACGATCGACCCGAACGTGCCAGTCTGGTCGTGAAACGACGTGCTATGGTGGAGTGGTGAAACCGCCTGCCGTGCCGCTCGTTCACACCACGAGCCGGCCGCGGTGATGGGTGTGACGCGAAGTCAACCGCGTGGCACAGTTGTCGTTGCGGAGTGGGGGCCGCCGGGAACGTGCGCCATCCGAAATACGTCGATATCGCGGATCACGCTGGCGGGGTCACGTCGCGGTCGCGCACGCTCATGCCTCCCGGTACGGCGTTTGCGCTATCCACCAGGCATACCGGTCTCGTCGCGTGATGCAATAGTCAAGAGGGGATTTGGTTGGTGATCGACTCCGTGCGTCTTTCCAGTGCTGAGCTTCAGCAGCGTCAGATCGTCGATCTCGAACGCGTGCTCGCCACATTGCCCGAGGCGGATCGTGACCGCTTCACGCGTCTCTACGAGGTCAGCTCGTCGGTCGGCCGGCTCGTCCCGCCGGACCACATGCGCCGCTGGATCGACAAATACTTCGGCAGCGTCGAGGCAGTCAGCGAGCAGAAGGTCGTCCGCGTCACCAACCGCTGGACGCTGGAGGGCTCGCTCTTCAACGAGTTGCGCGCCCGCCGCCCGCTTGAGGCCCGCATCCCGGCCGACCTGGCCGACGAGATCGCCCGCACCGCGCCCGACCCATTCTGCGAGCCGGAGCTGAACACTCCCGCGGATGTCTTCGGCCGGATCGAGGGCGAGTACACGATCACTGCCAGCAACATCGCCAAGTATGACGGCTACCACGGCGTCGTCATCTTCCGCGAGCACGACCCGCTCGCCTTCACCGAGGCCTCGGTCAAGGACGCGATCGACGTCGCCGTTCGCTGGCAGGAGCAGAGCCACAGCCTCGATCCGGACGCCATCTCCCCGCTGATCATGTGGAACTGCCTCTGGAAGAGCGGCGCGTCGATCCACCACGGCCACCTGCAGGTCAGCCTCACCAAGGGCATGCACTATGGGCATGTCGAACTCCAGCGTCGCGCTGGCGTCGCCTATGCCCAGCGCAATAGCGCCAACTACTACGACGACCTCTACCACGTCCACGAGGCGCTCGGTCTCGGCCGTGTCTACGACGGCGTCCGCGTCATGGCACACCTGACTCCCCTGAAGGAGAAGGAGGGCCTGCTCTTCGGCTCGACGCTCGACGACACGTTCACCGGCGTCGTCTACGACGTGCTCAACTGCCTGACGGACCATCTCAACGTCGTCTCGTTTAACCTGGTCGTCTGGCGCCCGCCGCTGCAGGAGACGGTCGAGGACTGGTCCGACTTCCCGGTCATCGTGCGCATCGTCGACCGCGGCGACCCGCTCAACCGCACCGCCGACATCGGCGCG
>DAOKZM010000214.1:0-6034 GCA_035325665.1 Thermomicrobiales bacterium
GCTCTCCTCGCCCAGCCGCTCACGCGCCTCCTCGGTGAGCGCGGCGACGCACGTGTCAACCTCGGCGTCGCTCGTGATGCCGCCCGTCTGGATGACCCCGGCGACCAGTTCGGGGAACTCCTGCCAGATCTCACTCGCATGCTCGAAGTACACCGCATCTCCTCGCTACCGCCCGCAACCGGCCGGGATGGCGATAATACGGCCAGCCTGAACGATCGAGACAGGGGAGGGACCGAGTGGCGGAGCGGATCAGGATCAACGCGCGGGCGATCGTCGCCTTTCAGGACGGCGAGCACCGCATCCTCGAGGACGGCTGCGGCGTCGTCGAGGGCAACGAGATCATCCATGTCGGCAAGGGCTTCGACGGCCAGGCCGACCAGACCATCGACGCGGCCGACCGCGTCATCACGCCCGGCTTCATCAACACCCACGCCCATCTGGCGGGATCGCCACTGGACAAGTCATTCATCGAGGACCGCGGCCGTCGTCAGTTCGCCATGTCCGGCCTGTCGGAGATGCTGCCGGCCCGCGGCCAGGCGATCGACCGGGAGGGGCAGGAGGCCTGCGTCGACTACTCGATGGCCGAGCTGATCCGCACCGGCACGACGACGGTGATGGAGATCGGCGGGATCGGTGATTACGTGGCCGACGCGGTCGAGAAGGCCGGCCTGCGCGCCTACATCGGCGACATGTACCGGTCAGGACGCTGGCTGACCCGCGACGGAAAGAAGATGGAGTACGCCTGGGATGAGGAGGCCGGCGTCAAGGGCTTCCACAAGGCGGTCGACCTGATCGAGCGGATCGACGGTCGGGCCAACGGGCGGATCAAGGGCTTCCTCACCCCGGCGCAGGTGGACACCTGCACCGAGGAGCTGCTGCGGATGAGCCGCGAGGCGTCGGACCGGATGCAGGCGCCGCTGGCGTTGCATGTCAGCCAGTCGGTCTTCGAGTTCGACGAGATGGTCCAGCGCCACGGCATGACGCCGATCGAGTGGCTGGAGTCGATCGGATTCCTCAGCGAGTGGAACATCCTCGGCCACGCGATCCTGATCGCCGGCAGCAGCTGGGTACAGTTCGGCGGCGACGACCTCTCGATCCTCGCCCGCCACGGCGCGTCGGTGGCCCACTGCGTCTGGGTCTTCGCCCGGCGGGGCATCGCCATGGAGTCGTTCCCGGCCTACCTCGACGCCGGGGTGAACATGACGCTCGGCACCGATACCTCGCCGCAGTCGATGATCGAGGGGCTGCGCTGGACGGCGGTGATCGGCAAGATCATGTCGCGCGACACCCAGAAGTCGACCGCCGCCGACGTGTTCAACGCGGCGACGCTGAACGCGGCGAAGATGCTGCACCGCGACGACCTCGGCCGGATCGCGCCGGGGGCGAAGGCTGACCTGCTCTTCTGGGATGCCGGATCGACCTTCATGGCGCCGCTGCGCGACCCGATCAAGAACATCGTCTACAACGCCGAGGCCGAGGATCTGCGCGACGTCATGATCGACGGCGCCTGGGTCCAGCGCGACGGCCGGGTGCTCAACGTCGACGAGCGCGCCGCGAGCCAGCGCCTCCAGCACGCGGGCGAGCGGATGTGGTCGGAGATGGGCCCCGGCGACTGGGCCGGCCGCGGCGCCGACGAGCTCTCGCCGCAGACGTTCGCACGGTTTGAGGTATGAGGGATGGGGCAAAAGGGATGAGGAGTGCGGGGGCGGCTATTCCGCCCCCGCGGGTTGGGAGTATCGGATACGGCCGCTAGCGCCGGGCGAACATGGCGTCCTGGCGGTAGCCGTCGTGCAGCGTGCCGGTGTACGGGTCAAGCTGCGGTGACGTGGCCCAGGCGTTCAGGCCGGTCCAGACGACGTTGATGCTGCCGTCGGAGCCGATCGCCAGGCCGGTGTAGTCGCCGTGGAAGACGTTGCAGTCCTTCCCCGCGGCGTCGGCCACCGGGCCGTCGCTGTAGCCGGCCGGGCCGCAGATCGCCGGCCAGGCTGATTCCGGCACGTACTGGCCGGCCCAGTGGGTCACCGAGACGTCGGGATTCTCGAGCCCGCCGAGCGGCGTCGAGGCCGCGCCGCCGACCTTCAGGACGTGCTGGAAGGTGTCGGCCGGTGCCGCCGCGGTGTCCTGGTCCCAGGCGACGACGAGCGTGCCGTCCGGCTTGTGGTCCGACCACGGGAACCAGGCCGAGCCGGGATCGTCTTCCAGGACCGCTCGGGCGCTCCAGGTGAAGCCTCCGTCGATCGAGCGCGTGTAGTAGACATCGGTGTCCGAGCCAGGCCCGGCGTCGCACGGGTCGTAGTCGGGCGCCTCGCCCGGCAGGCCGTAGAAGCAGCCCTCCTCCGCGTTCGGGTTCGGCGTGCCGCGGTCGGACCAGACGATGGTGATGTCGTTCGGGTTATTTGGGTTGACCGAGATGTTGCCGGCCGAAGCCCAGCGAATCTGGTGGCCCCAGATCGTCTGCCGACCGATGACCGAGTACGGCATGTCGCTGAGCCCGTCCTCGAGCTGGACGGCCGGGACCGGCGGTCCGAAAGTCTCGCCGCCGTTGGTCGATCTGACGACCATGATCTGCGAGTCGAAGTCGAACGGCGCCTCCCACGCTTCCTCGTTCTGCGCGTTCAGGAAGTGGACGTAGAGCGTGCCGTCCGGCGCGACCTCGGGGATCGAGAACTGGTCCTCGTCGCACTCGTTGGCCAGCCCGGTCTCCTGGTAGGTGCAGTGGGGGCTGGAGCCGGATATCTCCTCCGGCGTGCTCCAGGTCAGGCCGCCATCGTCGGAGTAGCTGAGGAAGATCGGTGACTCCATGTAGGAGCCGTGCAACCCGCTACGGAAGAGCGTCGATGTCACGTAGGCACGCCCGTAGAAGGGCGAGTCGGGATAGTTATCGACGGTCAGCCACTCCTTGTCGTAGAAGCGGGCCTGGTTGGCCTGGCCGAATGCGTTGCCCTGCCCCTTCATCACGGTCACCGGCTCGCTCCAGGTGACTCCGCCGTCGGTCGAGCGGCTGACCGAGATGTCGCCCTGGGTGACGTTGCCGGCCCCCTGGCCGCCGGTGTTCTCCAGCTGCGCCATCAACACAACATCGTGCTTCCCGTCGAACGCCGGGGATGGGTCGCCGGCGCCGTTCCCCGATTGCATCGGGATCTGGCCGTCGATCCATGTCGCGCCGCCATCAAAGGAGGTGAAGAACCCGGTCGGCACGATCGCCTGTCGGGCGCCGGTGGCGTTGTTGAATCGATAGTAGTAGTCGTTCGAGCCGGCGACCAGATGGTCCGGATCGCTCGGATTGACCGCGATGGCGATCTCGTTGTCCGGCGCGTAGTCCTGACCCCACTCGGTCGTGTTGCAGCTCATATCGACGGCCGCCGCCGGATCGCCGCCGCTCTCGCAGCGAAAGCGTTCGATCTGGGTCTTACTGAAGCCCTCGCCGCCGGTCCCGGTCAAGTTGCCGGCGGTGTCGAACCGTTCGGCGGGTGGCATGAACTTGACCGAGATGAGGTTGGAGGTGCTGACCGGCCGGTCACGGGCCGTGGCGAGCGGGGTAGCTCCGAGGAGCAGCAGCGCGACAATCGACAGCACGGGCCAGATGCGAGCGACAGATAGCCTCATGGCTCTGCCCCTTCCCAGAGGTGCTGGCGCGCCTCGATATGGATTGTGAGGATGACGATCGCGAACGTCCGCGTCGCTCAACCTAGCACGAACCAGCGGCGCTGAAAAGGGGTACGTATACCACCGCCGCCACGCGACGCATGGCGGCAGCATGAGTGGCCGGTTGGCAGGCCGGGTTGGGTCGATCAGTGGCTGACGGCGCGGTCCGGTGTCTTGGCGTGGTCGACCCAACCGGTGACCATCGCCGCCGAGGGGAGCTGGCGGACGAGCTTCTTCGCGGCGTTGACCTCGGCCATCGCCGCGTGGAGGTTGGCGGCGTTGCGCCGCGCCAGCTCCAGGGCGCTATCGACCCCGGCCGCCTCCAGCAGGTCGGAGTACTGCGTTCCGACCCTGCGCACGCGCATCAGGTCGGCGCGGTTGACCCACTCCAGCACGCGGCTCTCGTCGCCCCCGATCTGCTCGGCAGGCTCGGCGCGCCCCTTGGCCGCGCTGGCTGCCCGCAGGAGCCCCTCGGTCGTCATGTAACGTCAGCCGCGGCGGGCAGTTGCGAAGAGGCGGAAAACGCGACGCCCTCCGGCCAAGGGCGGGCCGGAGGGCGTCGCGTGTCAGATCAGAGTTGGCGCTGGTGGACTACCAGCGGTCGTAGCTGCGCTGCTGGCGGCGCTGCTGGAAGCAGTCCGAGCAGTAGACCGGCTTGCCGCTCGTTGGGACGAACGGGACCATGGTCTCGCGGCCGCAGCTGTCGCAGACGGCCGGGTGCATGGTGCGCTCGCCGCGCGGGGCGCCCTCGGAGCGGTAGCCGCCGGCGCTGCCACCCTGGCGGGCGGCCTTAGCGGCGCGCCGGCAGTCCGGGCAGCGGCTGGGCTGGTTGGTGAAGCCCTTCTCGGCGTAGAACTCCTGCTCGCCGGCAGTGAAGACGAACTCCTGGCCACAGTCGCGACAGGTTAGGATTTTGTCGGTGACACTCATCGTTCGTGTCTCTCCTCGTGGGTGTGCCGTCGTTCTCGTGCGACGGCATCTCGTAGTACTCCCGTGGCTCACGTGATTCAGCGGGAGAGGCCTCGGAGACACGCCCTTGTTGTCACCGTGATCTTCGCGCGGAATTCTATGATCCAGTACCTAATTCTAGCATCCCAATGCAATACCCTGACGGTATGTCACATCGGGTCTGTGCCGGGATGCAGTGCCTCGCATGCCGATGCGCTGGTTCCCTGTTGCCCTAATGCCGGCGCGTCGCGCTTATCTCAAGCGCTACTCCGTTAGCCCGGCGACGAAACTGCTATGTCAGTGAGACGCTGGCTGGGCGCTTCGGCACTGCGCGTACCATCCATGTCACGCGTATTCCGTATACGATGTTTGCTCGCAACCCAAGTGCGTGCTGAGCGTTCAATGGTCATGACAAGCGTTCCTGCGCATCATCTACGGTTCGGCACGCTTCAGGGGGAAGGCGATCAGATGCTTCATCGCATAGCGCGGCTGATCATCGTATTGGTGTTGGGCATGTCGTGGGTTGCTGCCCAGCCCGCCCTTGCAGGTATGCCTCTCGCTTGGTACGAACTCCTTGGGCATTGGAGCAGGTTGGATGGGGTCGTCCAGGATGGGATGGTTCAGCGGACTTGGACATGGGGACCGATGAACGCCGATGGATTTCGTAGCGAGCCATACGTCGACGCGCCAGGCAACTCCTCCAACGCCGAAGGATGGCGATGGGTCTACTACTTCGATAAGGCCCGCATGGAGTATAATCCGACCAGCGCGGATCCACTCTGGAAGGTGACGACCGGCCTGTTGGCGGTCGAGCTGATCACCGGCCAACTCCAGGTCGGCGATACTCGCTTCGAACCTCACCAACCTGCCCACATTCCGGTCGCAGGCGATCCCGACAGCACCGTCACGCCAACCTATGCCACCATGCAGCCGCTGCTCCACGCTGAGCCGCTGCCAGCCGGCGCGCCGATTACTCAGACGCTTACCGCCGATGGGATTCTTGGCAATGATTCGGATCTGACCGCAGGCGGGACGACCGCTGTTGATGTCGGCGCACCGACCAATCACACGGTTGCCTCGGTATTCTGGGACTTCATGAACAGTAGCGGGCTGGTCGCTGAACTCGATCCTGCATCTGGCAACCGCAATTGGGTCGAAGCGCGTCTGTTCGCGAACCCATTCTACGCGACGGGCTACCCGATCACCGAAGCCTACTGGACTCAGGCGAAGGTCGCCGGTGCCGTCACGGACGTCCTGCTGCAGTGCTTCGAGCGGCGCTGCCTCACATATGCGCCGGAGAACCCGGCCGGCTGGCAGGTTGAGTTCGGGAACATCGGCCGGCATTACTTCACCTGGCGTTATCCTGGTGAGGAGATCCCCCCGCCGACTCCTCGCCCATGACTGTATCGAGTCCCGTCCCATTCCTTCCCGCCAGAGGCGG
>DAOKZM010000215.1:0-6033 GCA_035325665.1 Thermomicrobiales bacterium
CCAGCGAGGATCGAGACGATGTAGAGGCCGGCGCGCAGCGATCCGGGCCACGGCTCGGCCGATGGGGTCGTCCGCAGCAGCATTGAGAGCCGGTCGAGCGCCTCAAGCGGCTGGTCGGTCATCGCGCTGATGCCGGGGGCGATCTCGGCCGGCCGCCAGCTGTCGGCCATCCGGCCGCGCATGCGGATGAAGCCAGCGGGTTCGACCGCACGTGACACCAGCCGTTCCCCGCGTCGCTCGAAGGCGGCGACGGCCTGCGCCGGGCCGAGCCCGAGCGGCAGAACGAGGATCCCACCGTCGCGTAGCTGCTCGACCCAGGCCGGCGCGATGTCGCCGGCGCCGACGGTGGCGATCACCCGGTCCCACGGCGCGCCGTCCGGCCAGCCGTCGGCGCCGTCCGCCTGGCGCACCGCGACGTCCGGGTAGCCGGCAGCGTCCAGCCGCTCGCGCGCCCAGGCGGCGACTTCGGCGTCGATCTCGACCGTTGCGACCTTCCCGCCGGCGCCGACCATCTCCCGTAGGATCGCCGCGTTGTAGCCGGAGCCAGCGCCGATCTCCAGCACGCGTTGGCCCGGCTGCACATCCAGCATCTCTAGCATGATCGCCATGATCGCCGGCTGCGAGGATGACGAGACGCCAACGCCGCCCTCCTCCTTGATCAGGATGGCGGCGTCGCGGTAGACGTCGGCCAGTTCGATACCGGGCAGAAAGCACTCGCGCGGTACGCGGAGGAAGGCGCGCTCGACGGCAGGGTCGTGCAGGTAGCCGTCGCGGCGCAGGCCGGCGACGAGCGCCTCACGCAGCTTGGCGGCGCTCACTGTCGCCGCTCCTCCCCTTCCCGACGCAGCTCGGCAACCAGCCGTCGCCGGCCACTGCTCATCCGCTCCTCGTCGCGCGGCGATCGCAGCGGGTCGTAGCTCTCCGGGAGCTCCAGCCGGACGTACTCGCGCGGCTCGGCCTGCTGCCGCTCCTGCAACTGCCGAACGATCCGCAGGACCTCGTCCAGTCGCTGCTCGATGGTCGGGTGCAGCTGTTGAAGGTCACGCCCGTCGAGCGCGTCGATCAGCAGCCAGGTGACGTAGGCCGCCACCGGGATCTGGCGCTCCTCGGCGCGCTCGCGCAACCGCTCGTACAGCTCGGCCGGGATCTCCACCCGGCGCCGGCTCGCGCTGCTCGGCATGATGGCCCTCCCCCAGGATGCAGGCGGTGGTGTCGCACCACCGGTTTACCACCGTAGTGGGCGAATGGCAAGTCGAAGACGGCAGAGATCTTCAGCCGGCCGCCAAGAGCCTCGATGCACGCGCTGTAAGCACGTGCCAACTGAACGCTGGACGGTGTCGTACAGGCCGTGAACCTACGCGAGGGTGACGCCATCGCCCAGAGGGCACCCGGCGCGGACAGGCCAGAGGCGCTGTCCCTACGAATCGTTTGCGCGCTCGTGCTCTCTTCCTCGTCTCCCCTCTCCCAAGGTTGGGAGCGGGGCGGAGGTGAGGGCCATCCTCGCGTCCCGCGCCCCGCGCTCCGCCCTACGCCATCGTCGCGTTCGGGTCGCCGTAGACGAGGTAGGCCAGCCAGGACGCGTCGCCGAGGGCTTTGGCGGCGGCGGGCTTCTCGTAGACCGACCAGGAGGTGCCGACGAACGCGCCGGCCCCGGCCTGCCAGAAGGCGTTCGGCCAACCGCCGAGGCGGGTCAGGCTCTGCCCCTCGCGGCCGGACTGGCAGGCGTTCAGGAAGACAAGCGGCCCGCGCCCGGACAGCTTCGCCGTCTGCTGGACGGTGAGGGCGTCGATGGCGATCGGCTGGACTCCGTGGCGGATCGTCTGGCGGTCGCCGATGATCAGCCGGGCGTCGTCGATCTGCGCCTGGTCGCTCTGGCCGTGGCAGGCGATGTGGAGCACGTCGAAGGCGCCGGCCTCCAGCGCGAGCAACACGTCCTTCTCGGTCGAGGCGATCCGCGCCGGCTGGATGCCGCGGTCCGGCAGCGATGTCGCCAGGTACTTCGCGTCCTCGCTCAGGGCCTTCTGCGTCTTGTTCGGGTAGTCACCGACGAGGTAGGACCACGCGCCCCGGCCGATCGTGCGCGGGCGCGAGACGCCGCCGAGGTTCCGCACCAGCCCGTATTCGCAGAGGTAGCGGTCGTCCATCTCCTGGGTATCCGGGTGACGCAGGCGAACGAGCTCCCAGGGGATGTACGGCTCGCGCGAGTAGACCTTGATGCCGTGGATGTCGCCGCGCCGGTCCCAGATGGCGCGGACGAAGGCGGGGTCGAAGAGCTGGTCGGACATGTCGGTGCTGATCGCCCGCAGCTTGATGTCGAACACCTGGAAGTCGTCGTAGGTCTCCAGTACCTGCGTCTCGATGCGCTTGTAGATGCCGTTGACGTAGTCGCGCGTCGCCGAGCCGCCGGCCCCGGCCAGCCCGCCAAACGGCTTGGACTGGAACGGCGCGTGGTCGAGCCGGAGCGCCTCGGACGAGACGGAGTAGTTGAACACCAGTCCGTCGCCGAAGGGAAACTCGATGATCTGCAGCACCAGGTACTCGTTGTCGCGCGGGTCGGACTTTCGCGCCACAGCCTGAGCAGCCTGGCGGCGGGCGCGCGGCCGCGACTTCGTGATCGTGACCGGGAAGGAGAGCGAGCCGAGCTCGGACACGCCCTGATGGAAGCGGACGTCGATCGTCGTCTTGCCAGCCACCCGACCGGAGACGGCGAACGCTCCAAAGATCGGCGCGCCGGGCGCGGGTGGCGCCAGCCGGAGCTGGTACATCAGCGGGTGCGACGGCTGGGCCAGCAGGGCGCGCCGCTCCTCGTACAGCAGCGGCTGCCGTTGGCGCAGTTCCGGCGTCAGCTCCCACGGCCACTCGACCGACACCATCGTCGCATCGACCGAGAGGGTCGCGACGACGTCGGTTCGCGTCTCGATCATCACGCCGGCCAGCGCGACCGGCAGCGGGGTGGCGCCTTCGGCCGTCTCCAGCCGGATGTCGATCTGCGCCTTCTTGCCGACCCCGATCCTCTTCGGCGCCTCGCCGGAGAGGACGACCTCCAGCGGCTCGGCCGGCTCTGGCTCCTCGGGGGCAGGCGGCGATGGCGCGGGTAGCGGCGACTCGCGGGACAGATCCTCCTCGACGCCGAGCGACGGGCCGAGGTCGGGCGGCACGGCGGCGCAGGTGGGGAAGAATTCCTCGAACGGCGGGACGGGCTGGCCGTCCCAGCCGACCATCTCGCCGACCGCTGCCGGCTGGCCGGCGTCGTCAAGTCGCAGGATCCGCAGTGACGATGGCTGGCGCGCAAACGGCGGCGGGGCCACGTCGGTCTCCGGCTGGCCCGGCCGCAGCTCGGGGCTGCTGTCCAACTCGTGTAGGTCCAGCGCATCCACCGCCGAGCGCGAGCCGGAGCCGGGCACCAGCGCCCGGAAGGCGGCCAGCTCGCGCGGTCGGAAGGCGTAGAGCAGCCCTCCCACCTCTGGCCGGCGCAGGATCGCCCAGTCGGGGCGCTGGTCGTCGTCCTCGTTCTCCAGTTCGTCGACGATGTCGTCGAGCCGAAGGCCGGCGTTAAAGACGCGGTAGGGCTCGCCGACGTGCCACTCGATCCACATGTCCCGCTCTCCTCGCGCCTCAGGCCGGCGGCGCCAGCGTCGTGAAGATGTCGGCGACCGGGTCGACCGCCGTCCCGCCGCTGACGGTGATGCGGTAGACGTCCGGCGGCAGCGGGTCGAAGGTCGCCTCCTGCCAGCCGTCGTCGGCCGGCGCGAGCGGCTTGCGAGCCACCTCGGCGCCGGTCGTGGTGCTGGTAATCGCGGCCTCGGTCTGGGCGCCCTCGACGCTTGGCCGGACGCGGACGGGGATCGTGTCGTCGATCCAGTAGATGTCGTCCAGGTCGAGCGAGAGGGTGACGTTGATGATCGCAGGGGCGAGGTATTCGCCGAGCGGGTCGTAGAGGCCAAAGATCGCGCCCTTGAGGTGGGTCAGGCCGGCGTCGGCGTTCTGCAGCGAGGCGTGCCGGTCGGCGGCGAACATCCCGCGCGGCGAGCCCTCCAGCTCGATCGGGATCGCCGAGGCGCGCGGGACGGTGCCATCGCCGCGGTCGTCGTGGACGGAGCCGTCGGCATAGGTGTACTCGCGCAGCAGCTCGACCCCGTCCCCCTTGAGGCGGCCGGACTGGTTGGTCGGCTGCTCGATGCCGACGATCGGGAAGATCTTGTAGCCGCGCTCGCGGTACTCGTCGTCCTGCTGGTGGCGCGTCACCGCCTCGCGGATCTCGTTGTGAAACGCCAGCGCGGCGGCGGCGCGGTCGGCCTCGACATTGGGGATGCCGGTCGTCTCGCCGATCCGCACCCAGGGGCTGCCTGGGCCGGCCGAGTAGCAGCGATAGATCGGCAGCAGCTGGTAGGTCGAGGTGAACGAGCGGACCGTCTTCGACAGGTCGAGCAGGCGGCGCGGCCCCTTGTAGCAGCCGTTGGCCAGCGTGTCGAGCGCGTTGACCGCGCCGCGATAGGGGGTGCCGAAGGTCAAGAGCGCGCGGGTGTCGCGCCAGCCCTCGAGGCACTCCAGGTAGTAGCGCGCGACCAGCCCACCCATCGAGTGGGCGACGATGATCAGCTTCGCGTCGGGGTTGTTGGTGTCCTGCCGGCGGCGGCGCAGCACGTCGCCGACCTCGGTCTGCAGCCGCTTCGCCGCCAGCCGGTTGTCGAGCCGCCAGTCGTAGGGGAACTCGACGTAGTTGACATCCTTGCTGACCTCGAAGATGGCCTGGATCGTCTCGCTGGTCTTGCGGTAGCCATCGACCTTCCAGAAGCCAGGGAACAGGTGGACGTCCGGCATCAGCCGCTTCGGAGTGACGCCGTCCTGCGGGTCCTGCCCGTCGCTGCCGGGCGGCAGGCGCAGCTCCTGAAGGCTATCGCCACGGCTGAAGAGCGCGGAGAGCACGGCGCCGGTCGAGATGTCCCAGACGTCCTTGCCGTTCTTGCGGAGCGCGCTGCCCATGATCCCGGGGATGAGGACGATGACATCGGGCATCGGAATGCGTGGCATGGCTGCCTCCTGATGCATGGAGCGATGACGCGTGGCTCCATCATATGGCGCGCCAGGCCGATGTCAACGAATCCCGCACTGCGCCGGATTGCGTCGCCGGAAGCGCGGGCAAGCGAGTTGCTGGGTCCCGTCGCGTCGCCCGGCAGCCGCACCATCCCTCTACCATACTGGGTGACCTGTCAACGCTCTTCTGTTGGATCGGTAGCCACTCATTTGTCCTGCCATTCTGAGCCCGCAGTGAAGAATCTCTCCCGCGGTGACTGCATCCACCCGGGGGAGATCCTTCACTGCGGTTCAGGATGACAGGACAAGGGGGCGGTTGTCGTTCGGCGGGGTGGCTGTGTCCGACTATGCGAGATGAGCGGAGTCGAACGTCGCTGCAGCGCCAGCGGTAAGCCCCTCACACCGGCCGGTCCAGCATGTACAGCTCGACCGGGTGGCCGTTGTAGTCGGTCAGGCCGGCGTGGCGCATGCCGGCCTTCTCCAACACGCGGGCCGAGGCGGCGTTCTCGGGGATGATTACGGCAACGATGCGGTCGAGGTCGAGTGTCTCGAACCCATAGCGCAGCAGGCCGGTGGCCAGCTCGGTCGCGTAGCCCTTGCCCCAGGCGGAGCGCGCGAGGTAGTAGCCGATCTCGACCGGGTTACCGCCGCCGATCGGGGCGTGATCGAGCACGGCGCCGCCGATCACCCGCCCGCTCTCCAGCGTGACGGCCGCCCAGAAGCCGAGCCCGCTCGACGGGTCGTGACGGGCGATGCGCGTATCGAGCCATGCTCGGGCGTCGTCCAGCGTCGCGCAGGCCATGTAGTCGGGCAGGTAGCGGGTGATCTCCGGGTCGCGGTTCATCGCGAAGGCGTCGTCGAGGTCGCCGGCCTCCCAGGGACGGACGACCAGCCGATCGGTGCGGAAGATCTCGGTCACGCGGTGCCCTTTCGGCGAGCGACGGCGGAGTCGATGGCCACCGTTATACTGGCCCGGCGCGACGATGGACAGGGACGAGG
>DAOKZM010000216.1:0-6028 GCA_035325665.1 Thermomicrobiales bacterium
GACGTTAGCCCGGCGGCTCGGAAGACGGCGACCGCCTCGTCGGCGCTGCGGCCGCGGTAGCCGGGGTCCATCCGGTTGCCGTACCACACACGCGAGAGGCGCCAGACCTGACGCAGCGGAACAGCCTCGCCGCGCGCCTCGCCGGTGGCGGCACACCAACGATCGATGTCATCCTCCGACCGGAAGAGCAGCATCGTCGCTCAGGTGTGGACCAGGTCGTCGTACCAGCGGCGGAAGGGAAGGGGGAAGTGAACCAGCCCGTCGTCGCCGCGCAGCTCGCCCCCGGCGATCGCGTAGCGTGCCGGGTCGGGCCGGCCTTCGGTGTTCGTGTAGGAAGCGTCGATCAGCGCGTCGGCGTGCAGCATCGCCGGGATGCCGAGCGAGTCCCAGGCGCAGTTGGCGTACAGCCGCCGGCCATCGACGGTGACGCGGAAGGCGGTCGCCACCGCCGAAAGCGGGTTCGCCATCCGGATCACGCCCGTGCCGGGGTCGAGGTAGAAGGCGTGGTCGTCGTGAAGGCGCTGATACGCCGTCCGCGCCTCGGCCTCGCCGATACCGAACGCACCCGCGATCTCAGCCGGCTCCGGCGGCCGCGCATGATCGACGAAGAACTGGTAGACCGCCAGCCGGATCTCCCAATCGCGTTCGCTCAGGCTCGCCAAACCACAGCCCCGATCAGAAGACCCTGAAGGCCTCTCCCTATCGCGTCCCGCATCCCGCGCCCCACACACAAAAAAAGGCGGCCGGACTGGGGAGGAGTCCGGCCACGGGGAAAGGGATGGGGTGGGAGGAGTGAGTTTCAGCTTCGGCGGCCGAAGATCTTTCGGCCGGTGCGCTGGTTCGTCTTGACCAGTTCGCTCTGGCGAGCCTCGACCAGCACGTCCAAGAGAGTCGGATTAATCATCGTTCGCGCTCCTGCATCTTTGCAGCGCGCCGTCTCCGGCGCCGTTCGGGTCGCCCCGTTGCGACTTCCGAGGCGGCGATCCCGCTCACCTCACCGACTGTGTTGACACTATATGTGGGAGCACCACGAGGCCGCGCCGACGCTTCGGCCTGTTTCCGACCTGTCCAAAGGTGCAGGCATTATGCCGCCAAATGGCCGATAGAACGGGGTAAACGCCCCTCAACGGCAGTAGCGCTCGGCCAGCCGGACGACCTCGGCCCGCTCGTCGGGGCCGAACCAGGGCGGGTCGCCGGCCACGGCGTTATCGCGCAGGTGCTCGACGCTGGCCGTCGCCGGGATAGCGACTGTCACGCGAGGGTCGCTCAGCGTCCACTTCAGCAGCGCCTGCGGCCAGGTCCGGCAGCCGAAGCGGGCGAACGGCGCCAGCGCCGCGGCCGGTGGCGCGCCGCGGAGCAGCCCGCCCTCGCCGAACGGGCGCATGACGATCACCCCCAGCCCGCGCTCGGCGGCCAGCGGCAGGACCTCGCGCTCGGCGGCACGCTCCAGCGGGTTGAGCGGGATCTGGACGGTATCCACCTCCTCGGCGCGGATGATGGCGGCAAGCTCCGCGAACGCGGCCGGCTGGTAGTGGGTCACGCCAAAGGCGCCGATCTCCCCGGCCTCCTTCATCCGCCGGAAGACCGACAACAGCTCGCGCCAGCGGACGAGGTTGTGGACCTGGTAGACATCCACGCGCCCCTCGAAGTAGTGCAGGGCGCGGTCGATCTGAGCGTGCCCCTCGGCGTCATCCCACGACCAGACTTTCGTCGCGACGATCGCCCGCCCGCGCCGGCCGGTCAGCGCCGCGCCGAGCACGCGCTCGGCCTCGCCATACATCGGTGACGAGTCGAAGAAGCGCACCCTCAGGTCGAGCGCCTCGCTCACCACCTCGCGGCGCGCCGCCTGCTCCTCCTTGCCGTAGACGTCGAACGTCCTCCAGGTGCCCATCCCCACAACCGGGACGCGCAGGCCGGTATGGCCCAGCTCGCGCCATTCCATCAGCGGTCCCCCGCTCGCTCGTCCGGCCCGCCGAGCAGCAGGTCCGCCAGCTCGCCGAGGTCGCGGACGCGCATGTCCGGCTCGAACCCCAGCGGGTCGAGCGGTAGCCCGTGGCGATCGACCCAGCAGACGGTCAACCCGGCCGCCTTGGCGCCGGCCACGTCGAAGCCGTTGGTGGTGACGAACAATACCTCGTTCGGCCGCGCGTAGAAGCGCTCGGCGGCGATCGCGTAGAGGTGGCGCTCGGGCTTGAATACCTGGACGATCTCACTCGTCAGGACTGCGTCGAAGACGTGCGCGAGGCCATTCCGCGCGATCAGCGGGTCGAGCATGTCGTGGGTCGCGTTGGACAGCACGGCGATCCGGTCGCCGGAGCGGTCGAGCCGGTCGAGCGCGGGCGGGACATCGGGGAATGCCGGCAGCTCCAGCCAGGCGCGCATCAGCCTGCCCCGCTGCGTTGGGTCGATCGCCAGCTTGAAGGCGGTCGTCGTGTAGTCGAGCGCGTCCGAGGTGATCTGGCCCCAGTCGCTGTAGCGGTCGAGCACGGTGCGGAGGATGGCGTACTCGAGCTGCTTAGTCCGCCACATTCGGGAGAATGCGGCCGGGTCGGGCGCGACGGCGGCGCAGACACCCTCCAGCGCGCCGAGGTCGAACAGCGTGCCGTAGGCGTCGAAGACGATTGCCTCAAATCCGCCGAACCGCGTCGATGTCATTCTGGCCTAATCCTGTCCCCTCGAAAGGTGATCCCACGACATCTCGAAACACGATCTTTCGACCCATCCGCGCACCCGCGACATGCGCGCGGCACGCCGGCGCCCAATTTCTCCCGCAGGTCTAGCGCATTTGCCGAAGTTATGCTATCCTCGGCCCCACGTCAGCTGACCAGCCACAGGTGGTAGAGTCCGAATCTCCTGGCCGACCCCGAGGCGCACGGTTCTCAGGTGACGAACAGCTATTTGGGATGTCGTCACCGAGACGACACGTGCCGAGGAGAAGGCAACCTCATGGACCAGTATTCCGACATCACGCTCCAGTGCCGTGACTGCGGAAACGACTTCATCTTCACCGCTGGCGAGCAGCAGTTCTATGCGGAGAAGGGCTTCACCAACAAGCCCAGCCGCTGCCCGTCCTGCCGCGCCGCCTACAAAGCCAACCGCGACTCGTCGCTGAGCTACAGCTCGGGCGGCGGCTCGTATAGCGGTGGTGGTTCGTACGGCGGCGGATCGCGCGGCGAGCGCCAG
Organism: Thermomicrobiales bacterium; assembly: GCA_035325665.1. Classification (GTDB taxonomy): domain Bacteria; phylum Chloroflexota; class Chloroflexia; order Thermomicrobiales; family CFX8; genus JAMLIA01. The sequence continues at coordinate 3,184 of DAOKZM010000216.1, forward strand.
ATGTACCCGGCCGTCTGCGACGAGTGCGGCCGCGACACGATGGTGCCGTTCCAGCCAAGCGGCAACAAGCCCGTCTACTGCTCCGACTGCTTCGCCAACCGGCGCCAGCAGTCCTCCTACTCGCGCTACTAGCCGCGAGCGGGCAGCCAACAGCAAGACCAGCGGGGCCGGTTCGCCGGCCCCGTTTTCCATTTCCGCCTCCTAGGCTCAGCCGCGCGCTGGCTTGGCCGGCGTCGGCGTCACCCCGGCGCAATGGTCCTCGAAGCGCGCCAGGATGAACAGCAGGGACGACAGCCGGTTGAGGTAGGCCAGCAACTGCTCGTTGTCCACCTCGCCGTCGTGGGCCAGCCGCACCGCCAGCCGCTCGGCACGCCGGACCACGGTCCGCGCGACGTCGAGGATCGCGCCGCCCTGCGAGTCGCCGGGCAGGATGAAGTGCGGTGGCAGCGGCACGTCCGCCTCCAGCGCGTCGGTCTCGGCCTCGATCCGCGCGACGTGCTCGGCGGTGATGTGGTAGCGCTTCTGCTGCATGTCGGGCGCAAAAGCCAGCTCGGCCATCATCAGGTAGAGGTCGCGCTGGACATCGATCAGGATCGACTGGGTACGCTCGGAGCCGGCCATCGCGCGGGCGAAGCCGATGGTCGACGTCGCCTCGTCGATCGTCCCGAACGTCTCCGGCCGGGCAGCGTACTTCGGGACGCGTCCGCCCAACAGATCGGTATAGCCCTTGTCCCCGCCACGGGTATAGAACGGCACGCGGCCCTCCGTCCATCATCACGAGTAGTGTATGTACCGTACCGGCGGCGGGCGCGGCGCGCAACGGGGCCAGAAAGGGGGAGAGCCCGCCAGGTGCGCAGCTGGCGGGCTCTCTGGGGTCCGATCCCGATTACACGCGGGACCGACGTGTGGGGGTAGGGGGTGGTTGGTTGTCAGCGTTACCGAACGCTGAACATACTATCTACCCCGATGCTGAACAGCGCATGACCCGAACCTGAAATCTGGCTGAAATAATCTGGCGGCGACGATGAAGCACGAGTCGCTCCGTATACTTGCCAGGTTGACGCCCTGACCGACGTCCGAGATTCGTCCGCGAGATTGCCGTTCCAATTAGAGACGACGACATGATGAACTCACCCGAACGTCCCTACGAGCCGCCGGCCGGCGAGCCGCCCGCGCCCGCACCGGCCGAGCCATACCAGCCGCGGCCAGTCGAGCGGCAGTCGTCGAAGGGCGCTCTCAAGGCGATCGCCGCCTTCGTCGCTCTCAGCGTGCTGCTGTTCACCTTCTCCGGCGGGATGCTCTTCCAGCGCTTCGTCGTCGACCCGCCGAGCGGCGGGGCGAACGCCGCGACGAACGAGCAGGGCAACGGCCCGGAGACGATCGATCAGGCCTGGCAGTTGATCCACGACAAGTACGTCGATCAGAAGGCGGTCGACGGCAGCCAGATGACCGAGGGCGCCATTGAGGCGATGCTGGGCACGCTACACGACGAGGGGCACACCCGCTACCTGACCGCCGAGGAGAGTCAGGCGCAGACCGAATCCCTCTCCGGCGAGTACGTCGGCGTCGGCATCCAAGTCGAACAGCGCGAGGAGGGCATCGTCGTCGTCGCGCCGATCGACGGCTCGCCGGCCATGGAGGCGGGCATCCGCTCCGGTGACGTCCTCGTCTCGGTCGACGGCCAGGACATCACCAACCGTACGGTGGACGACGTGGTCAAGATCATCCGCGGGCCGGAGGGGTCGAAGGTCACGCTCGAGTTCCGCCGTGAGGGCGAGTCGAGCCCGCTCAGCTTCACGCTGACCCGACGCAAGATCGACGTGTCGCCGGTCGCCTGGGTGATGCTGCCCGACAACATCGCACTGATCCGGCTGTCGCAGTTCTCGGTCGGGGCCGGCGACGACATCGTCGCCGCGCTCGGCGAGGCGAAAGACCAGGGCGCCCAGCGGGTGATCCTCGACCTGCGCAACAACCCCGGCGGCTACATCAACGAGGCGATCACGGTTGCCTCAACCTTCGTCCCGGAGGGCTCGACGATCTTCGTCAGCCAGTACCGCGACGGGGCCCGTGAGGATCACAAGGCCGAGGCCCAGGCGGCGAACATCGGCGACATGCCGCTGATCGTGCTGATCAACGAGGGCTCGGCGTCGTCGTCGGAGATCGTCTCCGGCGCGATCAAGGCCAACACGCCGAACGCGACGCTCATCGGCGAGACAACCTTCGGCACCGGCACCGTCCTGAGTAGCTTCGACCTGGACAACGGCGGCACGATCCTGCTCGGCACCGAGCTGTGGCTGACGCCGGACGGCCGGCTGATTCGCGACCACGGCATCCGGCCGGACGTGCTGGTCGGGCTGCGCGACGGGCAGTTCCCGTTCATCCCGGTCGATAACGCCGGCCCGCCGCCGGACGACCTGAACGACTACCAGCTCGAATGGGCGATCAACGTCCTGCAGAATACCAGCGCGGCGGTCCCCTAGCCGGTCACTGACGGGATCGCTCGCGCCAGATCGGCGCGAACCATGCAAACCGCCGACCTTGACCCCGCCGCCCCGCCCGCCGCGACACTCGTCGCGGCGGCGGCCGGCGCGCTCGTCGCCGGCCTCTGGGCCGGCCTCTACCAGCTCGGCCTCTCGACCTACCCGCCCTTCGACCTCGCCGACCTGTTCATCCGCGTCTCCCCCGGCGGGCTGGCGACCTGGGCGATCGAGACGTTCGGCCACACCGCCCAGCGGTTGCTGCTGGCCGGCGGCGTCCTCGTCTGGGTCGCGGCCTGGCCGCTCGTGGCGCTGGCGCTCGGGCGCAGCCGCGTCCGGCCGGGATTCGTCTCCGCCGTCGCCTCGCT
>DAOKZM010000217.1:0-608 GCA_035325665.1 Thermomicrobiales bacterium
CTTCACTGCTGACGACGTCCGCTTCACCTGGCAGTTCGCCAGCGATCCCGCCGCGGCCTCGACGACGATCGCGACCTACGAGGTCATCGAGGATGTCGAGGTGGTCGACGAGACGACGGTGACGGTTAAGTTCAAGGAGACGACCCCCGGCTGGTACCAGCCGTTCACGACCGGCTTCGGCGGCCACATCCTGCCGAAGCACATCATGGAAGCGTTCATGGGCGAGAAGGCCCGCGACGCCGAGTTCAACCTGAACCCGATCGGCACCGGCCCCTACAAGGTGGTCGAATTCCGGCCGGGCGACGTGATCAACTTCGAGATCAACGAGAGCTACCGCGAGGCGGACAAGCCGTACTTCCAGAAGGTCGAGTTCAAGGGTGGCGGCGACGCCACCGCCGCCGCGCGCGCGGCGCTGCAATCTGGCGAGACCGACTGGGCCTGGAACCTACAGGTCGAGAAGACCGTCCTCGAGCCGATGGCCGAGGGTAGCGATATCGGCGTCCTGCTGAGCAACCCAGGGATCGGCGTCGAGCGCATTTTGGTGAACTTCGCGGACCCGAACACCGAGGTCGATGGCGCGCGCTCTGAGCCGAGCACCCAGCATCCAT
>DAOKZM010000217.1:618-5998 GCA_035325665.1 Thermomicrobiales bacterium
AGCATCGCCACTGAGCTGTATGGACCCGCCGGTGAGCCGACCGCGAATCTTCTGGCCGGCCCAGGCAAGTTCGTGTCGCCGAACACGACCTGGGAGTTCAACCTCGACAAAGCCAACCAGATGCTCGACGAGGCTGGCTGGACCGGCAGCCCGCGGACCAAGGACGGCGTCGAGATGTCCGTCCTCTACCAGACGACGATCAACCCGCTGCGCCAGAAGACGCAGGAGATCATCAAGCAGGGCTGGGAGGCCATGGGCGTCCCGACCGAGCTGAAGTCGATCGACGCGGGCGTCTACTTCTCGTCCGACGCCGGCAACCCCGATACCGCGTCGCACTTCTATGCCGACTTCGAGATGTTCACCAACAGCCCGTCCGTGCCGTACCCGATCTCGTACATGGCCAGCTGGAAGTCGACCGATCCGGCGACAGACCTGGCCCAGAAGTCCAACCAGTGGGCCGGAGGCAACGTCGAGCGCTGGGTCAACGAGGAATACAACAAGATGTACGAGCAGGCGCGAACCGAGCTCGACGAAGCAAAACAGATCGAGCTGTTCGTCGGCATGAACGACCTGGTCGTCAACGAGTTCGTCGAGATCGCGCTCGTCCACCGGGCCGACGTGGTCGCGGTGAACAAGAAGCTGAAGGGCTACGACGCGTCACCATGGACGCCGGACGTCCGCGGAATCGCGAACTGGTACTTCGAGGAGTAGCACTCGACTACCAGGCGTGTACGACACGGCCTCGCGAGCTCGGCTCGCGAGGCCGTCACATTGTCTCTCGCCGAACGTGCCGGACGGATCAGGCAGACACGTTGGTGGCCGGGCGGGCACCGGAAGCGCGTGAGACCGCCAGTTCCCAGACTTCAGCCGGCTTGTCGGCTAGCAGGACGACCAGGTCATCTGGCTTGGCGCGGTCCAGCGCTGCGGCCGCGGCGTCCAGCTCGTTCAGCACGATGGTGATGCGGTCGTCGGTGACCCCGTTGCCCGTCAGCGTGGACTTGATCAGCGCGGCGATCTCGCCGCGCTCCCGGCCGCGCGGGTTGGCATCCTCGCGGACGATGAATTCGTCGAAGACCGGCGCCGCCACCTCGGTGAACCGCGTCACGTCCTCGTCACGCCGGTCGCCGGGGACGGGGATCATCCCGATGGTCCGCGACGGCAACATCCGGCGGATGAAGTCGGCCAACTCCTCCATGCCGTGCGGGTTGTGGCAGTAGTCGACGATCACTCGGAACCCGCCCACTTCGAGAAGGTTCAGCCGGCCCGGCGCCTGATAGAAGGATGTCGAGAACGAGCGCAGCCCCGTCCGGATCGCCTCCAATGGGAGATTCGAGCCGAACGCCGCGCCGGTCGCCGCGAGCGCATTCTTGATGTTAACCCGTGCCCGCCCCTCGAACGTCGCCGGGATGTGCCGCACATCGAGCACCGCGGTCTCGCGCTTGCCCTCAGCCAGGTAGATCACCTCGCCATTGGCGGTCTGCCGGAGCATGACCGCCTTGCCGCGTGCCCGCAGATGCTCGCGCACCTTCTCGTTGTTCTCGTCCATGGTCACATAGATCACCTCGCCACGCGACCGGGACTCCATCTCGATGCACCACTTGTCGTCGGCGTTGAGCACGACGAACCCGTCCCGGAACGTCGCTGCCGGGACGACCGCCTTCACGCGCGCCAGGTCGCGGATCGTCTCGATCCCGCCGAGGCCGAGGTGGTCGCCGGCCACGTTGGTGACGACGGCCACGTCACAGCGGTCGAAGCCCAGACCGGAGCGCAGAATGCCGCCGCGTGCCGTCTCCAGCACTGCGTGATCGATCGTCGGGTTCTGCAGCACCATCTGGGCGCTCTGCGGGCCGCTCATGTCGCCACGAAGGATCTGCGTGCCGTCGATGTAGATGCCGTCGGTCGTCGTCATGCCGACGCGCCGGCCGGCCATCTGGAGAATATGGGCGATCATCCGCGACGTCGTCGTCTTGCCGTTCGTCCCGGTAACGGCGACGATCGGCACCCTTGACGGCGCGCCACGTGGGAAGAGCAGGTCGAGTACCGGCCGGGCGACGTCACGCTGGATGCCCTCGGTCGGGTGGGTGTGCATGCGGAAGCCGGGACCCGCGTTGACCTCGCAGATCGCCCCACCCTGGTCCTTCACCGGCTTACTGATGTCGAGCGTGATCATGTCGATGCCGGCAACGTCCAGGCCGATGACCTGCGCGGCCTGCTCGGCAATCTCGACGTTGTCGGGGTGGATCTCGTCGGTGCGGTCGATCGAGATGCCACCGGTTGACATGTTGCCGGTCAGGCGGAGCTGGACGAAGGCTCCCTCGTCCGGGACGGAGTCCAGCGTCATCCCCTGCTTCTCGACCAGTCCGACGAGCGCGTCGTCGATCGTGATACGCGTCAGTACCTTCTCATGCCCGATGCCACGCCGTGGGTCGGCGTTCGTAAGGTCGATCAGCTCGCGGACGGTGTGCGCGCCGTCGCCGATGACGTGTGCAGGGACGCGCTCGGCGCAGGCGATCATCTTTCCACCGACGACGAGGATACGAAAATCGCGGCCGACGATATAGGACTCGACGACGACGGTCCCGCTGCGACTCTCATCGTAGGCCGCCTGGAAGCTAGCGCGAACCTCGTCCTCGCTCCCGAGATTGATCTGCACGCCACGCCCGTGGTTGCCGTCGAGCGGCTTGAGCACGACGGGGTAGCGGACGGTCCTCGCCGCCGAGACCGCCTCATCGACGTCGCTGACCGTCACCGAACGCGGCACCGGGATGCCGACGCCGCGCAAAAGCTGGTTGGTGAGGCGTTTATTGCTGGCGATGTCCACCGCGATATCGCTAGTCGAGGACGTCACAGTCGCCCAGATGCGCTTCTGGTGGACGCCGTGGCCGAGCTGTACGAGCGAGCGACGCGGATCGAGGCGTATCACCGGGATGCCCCGGCGCTCGGCCTCGTCGACAAGCGCCTTGGTGCTCGGTCCGAAGGCGATTCGCTCGGCCAGCCGGATCAACGTCTCCAGCTCGGCCTGATAGTTGAACTCCAGGTCGTCACGATAGACCAGCGCGTTGACCAGGCGCACGGCCAGCTTACCGGCCGCCAGGCCGAGGTCAGGCTGCTGGTACTGGTAGACGACGTTGTAGATCCCACGATCGTCGGTCGAACGGGTCAGGCCGCGCGTCCCCTCGGAGCCAGCCAACGACTGGAGCTCGAGCGACACGTGCTCGATGACGTGGCCCATCCACGTCCCCTCGCGCAGGCGCTCGATGAAGCCGCCCGGCCGTCCGAGCGAGCAGTAGTGTTCGTGGAGCGTCGGCATCAGTCCGACCAGGTCGTCGGTGAAGCCGTCGATCAGGTTCGATGGCCGGTCCTCAAGCTCGCCGATATCGACCTTGAGCACGATCACCGGCACGCGAGCCCAGATGTTGGGACCACGGTAGACCCGGGAATCCAGGATCTCGACAGCCATCGCCAACCCCCACATTCCCTGAACCTGCCGACGGTCCGCTGGACCGGCGGCTGTCAGCCATAGACGCAACGGGCGGGTGCGGAGCCTAGCTCACCAGGACTTTGCGTTCGCCCATGTCGAATCGGCAGCCTTCTGCGACGAAATGGACCATGACATTCGCGACGGTCAATGGGTGCTTGCCGCGGCTGGAAAAGACGTCGCTCTTCATCTGCGAGCCATCGACGATGACGACGGAGCCACGGCCGACGACCTCCAGCGTGCCATGCGGCCAGATCAGGGCGGCGGTGTCCTCGTCGATGCCAAGCCCGAGCAGCCCGGGATTGAAGCTGACCATCGTCACGAGCCGGCCGACGCGGTCCCGCTCGCGGAAGTGCTGGTCGATAATCACGGAGTCGATCAGGCCGAGGCCCGGTGACATCATCGCGCTGTGCGGGCGCGGCGTCGAGCCGCTCCCTCCGCCCGCGACCATGATCGCGCTCATCACCGACGCCCCGGCGCTGGTGCCGCCAATGGTCGCGCCATCGCGATGCCTTCGCACGATTGCGCGCGCGATCTCGGTGCCGCCAAGGACGGCGGCGACCCGGATCTGGTTGCCGCCAGTGATGAAGACGCTGGTGCTCTCCTCGACGATCTGCACCAACTCGTCGCGGTTGGCGTCGTCACGGTCACCGACGAAGACAACGTCGGCCGCGGCCGCGCCGAGCTCGAGGAATATCCCCTTGTAACGCTGGCCAGCGTCGTCGATCGCCGACGCCGTCGGGATGATCGCGATTCGCGCATCGTCGCCGCCGGATAGCTCGACGAACCGGCGCAGGATCTTTCGGTTCCCGAACTTGTCCTCGGCGCCGCCGATCGCGAGCAATGGCCCGAACTCAGGTTGAACCAGCTGCACTCTCTGCCCCTGATCTGATCCCCACGTCGTGCGATGGACTATACGGAAGTGTGCATCGTCCGGTCAACGACTCGAAGATGCAGTCCGCCGCGCCGCGTCGGCGAACGTCGAGTCGTCGTGCTCAGCTCCGTAGGCCTCGCGCCAGGCCATTGCTTGCGCGGCGGACACCCGGACGAACCGTCCATCTGCCTCGGCCAGCAGCTCACCAGAATCGACCCTCCGTATCTCCGCGCGCGTCTCGATGGCGCGCGACCGGCGCTGGACGAGGGCCGCCGTCACACGAACCGCCTGCCCGACCTCCAGCGGCTGGCGATAGGTGACCGCCATCCGCGCGGTGACAGCGATGTCACCCTCGTTGGTCACGGCCCAGTTCATCGCCTCATCGAGGAGTGTCGCAGTTATACCCCCGTGCACCATGCCGAGGTAGCCCTCATGCTCGCGTGTCGGCGTGAACTCGGTCCAGACTCCGCCGTCATCGAGCGTCCGGAACCGCAGGCGCAGACCGATCGGATTGAGGCTACCGCACCCGAAGCAGTGGTGGCCGACGGTGTCCTCGTTGATCGGCGCGACGGTAGCGTCCCAGCTATCGCCCATCAGGCGTTCTCCCATGATGCGGCCCACCCGACGCGGCATCCCATGGGCGCGCGCCGCGATCCCGCAGCATGCCGAAGACGCGCAGTTGCTCCTCGACGCACATGACCGCGATCGCATCGCCTGCTTCGCACGCGTCGAGCGCGGCGAGAAGCGCGTCGTGCTCGCTGAGCACCGCGCCGAACAGCCGGTCGCCAGCGCCGTCCGCCTCGATCGCCGCCCGCATGATCGCCGGCCCCTCTCCCGCGCCCCGGCCGCGCAGATATTTCGGCGTCTCCTTGAGATAGATGCCGTTGGCGCCGGCCGCGGCCACGTGGCCGAGCGCGACGAACACCTCGTCCTGACGATCTCCCGCCGTGCCAATCACCACGCAAAGCCGCCCTGTCGGCGACATCAACGATCGGGAGAACTCGATCAACGCCGCGAGTCCACTCTCG
>DAOKZM010000218.1:0-5974 GCA_035325665.1 Thermomicrobiales bacterium
GGTCCTGCTGCCTGCGGTGGCGGAAGTGCTGTCAGCCGGTCAGGGTGCGGCCGATGCCAGCGGCGGCGGCCTCGGTTCGCCGGGGATCGCCCCAAACCCGCCGCGGAGGGGGCGCGCAACCCGCGCCACCGCCGAGCCGCCAACCGCCAGATCGTCACGCTCCGGCCGGGCGTCGGTCCTGATGAGGGCGATCAGGCCGGCCGAGACGAGGTAGGTCGCCGCGTCGGCCAGCGCGACTCCGTCGATCCCGACCTTCGCGTAGAGCAGTGCGCCCGCCACCGGGCCGACGAGCATGCCGATGTTGTCGTTCAACGCGTTGAGCGCGTTCGCCGTCACCAGGTGGTCCTCGCCCACTAGCCGCGGCAGCAGCGCGCCCTCGGCCGGCGTGAAGAACAGCCCGATCGTCCCCTGGATCGCCGCCACCGCGTCGACGACCGCCAGGTGGTCCGGCAGGAAGACGATCGGCAGCAGGATCGGCGCGCGGCAGGAAGTTCGCCGCCAGCACGCCGGCCGTCGCCAGCGTCGAGTCCGTCAACCGGTAGACGTGCAGCGGCAGCGCGACGACCAACGCGAGGTCGCCGGCAATCGAGATCAACCCGGCCAACCAGAGCAGGCCGAAGTCGCGGACGCGCAGGAGGGCGAACATCGGACCTCCGGTCGTTCGACTCGGAACACGAGGAAAACGGCCTGCGCTCGTATCACACGGCAGGGATGAGGGATGGGGAACGGGGGCATTCCCGTAGGGGCGAACCTTGTGTTCGCCCGCGTTGGCCGGGCGGGGCGAAATACGAACGAGCCGGTTAGGATGGTCGCATACCTGAGATGGCACTTCAGACACCGAAACGAGGGCGGGCGATGTGGATCGAGCGGGATGCGGGGTTGTCGGCGCTGCTCCGCGGCGAGGAGCGGCGGCTGTGCGGCGGATTCGGGTTCACCGAAGGGCCGGTCTGGGTAGCGGCGGACGAGCGCCTGCTGTTCACCGACATCCCCAACACCACGATCCACCGCTGGCGTCCCGGTCGGGACGAGGTCGAGGTGTACCGCACGCCGAGCGGCCACGCCAACGGCCTCACCCTCGACCACGACGGCAACCTGCTGGCCTGCGAGCACTCCGGCCGGCGCGTGTCGATCGCGACCTATGGCGGCGCCGAGGTCCGCGCGATCGACCGCTTCGAGGGCAAGCGCTTCAACTCGCCGAACGACGTCGTGGTCGATCGCGGCGGCGCGATCTGGTTCACCGACCCGACCTACGGCCTGACCGTCCCGACCCTGGGCGACCCGACCGCGAAGCAGGAGATCGACTTCCAGGGGGTCTACCGCGCCGCGCCGGACGGCTCGGTCACCTGCGTCACCCGCGAGTTCAGCCAGCCGAACGGTCTGGTCTTCGCGCCGGACGAGTCGCTGCTCTACATCGGCGACTCGCAGGACAAGATCATCCGGCGCTATCGCGTCGCCGACGACGGCACGCTCGACGCTGGCGAGCTGTTCGTCGACATGCGCGAGGCCGAGGGACCCGGCGCGCCGGACGGCATGGCGGTTGATGAGGCCGGCCGCCTCTGCAGGACCGGCGCCGGCGGCGTCTGGGTCGTCGAGCCGGACGGCAGCCTGCTCGGCGTCCTGGTCCTGCCGGAGAAGCCCGCCAACCTCTGCTTCGGCGGCCCCGACTTCTCGACCCTCTACTTCACCGCCCGCGCCAGCGTCTATGCGATCGAGACGGCGGTGCGTGGCGTCGCGCCCGGCTCGCGCTGACACGGCGCCACCCGGGCCGGGAATCGATGGCCGATTGGACCCTACCCAGTGGGCAGGTTTCGCGAGAGGATGGTGCGGACCGGCAGGCGAGTCGCCGGTACGAGCTGACGGGAGACGACATGGACCAGGACACGCGCCAGCGGCTGATCGAGCAGTATCGCGACGGCTACGACATCATCGTCGCGGCGCTACACGACATCACTCCCGCGGAGATGGACGCCCGCGAGGCGCCCGGCGAGTGGTCGCCGCGCGAGGTGATCCACCACCTGGCCGACTCGGAGATGACCAGCGCGATGCGCATCCGGCTGCTCCTCGCCGAGGACGAGCCCGAGATCCGCGGCTACGACCAGGAGGCGTTCGCCCGGCGGCTCTGGTACGACCGGCCAATCGAGCAGTCGCTGGAGGCGTTCCGCCTCGCCCGCGCGACGACCGCCGAGATCCTCGCCCGGATGAGCGACGCGGACTGGCAGCGCGGCGGCACGCACTCCGAGAGCGGCCGCTACACCGCCGAGGACTGGCTGGAGATCTACGCCGCGCACGCCCCCGACCACGCCGATCAGATCCGCCGCGCGCGGGCGACGGTGGCGCCGGCCGCCATGCAGGCCACCCCGGCCGGCTAGCGCGAACCCCTGGCCAAAGGACGTAGCCGCCGGGCCGTAAACACGTACTTTTTACGGTATCGGCGGCACGGCCAGCGCCCGCCGGGCCGGCGCGGACAGCTTCGGCAGGTCGCTCTCGATGAGTGCTTCGCCAGCCATCGTTCGTCCCTTCGCCAATCCCGGCGCGGGCTGGTCAGCCGGCGAGCGACTGGTAGAGCGTCTTCCAGAAGTCGATGAACGGCTCGAAGTAGCCCGCGCGCTGAGTCATCAGGATGCCGACCAGGTCGTTTCTCGGGTCCGACGACCAGGTCGTGCCGTAGCCTCCGTCCCAGCCGAAGCGGCCGGGAACGTCCGCGGGCCCATCGCCGCCCAGGTTGACGGCCAGCCCCAGCCCCCAGCCCTGTCTCGGTCCGAGCAGAAGCTCCGAGCCGGCCTTCTGCCCCGGCGTGATCTGGTTCGTGGTCATCTCCGCCACCAGGTCCGGCGACAGGATGCGCCGCGTGCCGAGCCGCCCACCGTTCAGCAGCATCTGGCCGAAGGCGAAGTAGTCGTCGATCGTCGAGACCAGCCCCGCCGCGGCATCCGGGAAGCGGGGCGGCGTCGCCCATTTGCTGTCAGCGATCCCGTCGTGCACCTCTAACGACCCATCGGGCGAGCCGATATAAGCCGGGGGCAGGCGGCCGAGCTTCTCAGCCGGGACGCTGAACGCCGTATCGCGCATACCGAGCGGCTCGAAGACGCGCTCCCGCATGAACTCCTCCAGCGGCCGGCCCGCCGCGCGCTCGATCAGCACGCCGAGGACGGAGGAACCGGTATTGTAGAGCCAGCGCTCGCCGGGCTGCGCCATCAGCGGCAACGTGCCGAGCCGCCGCAACCACTCGTCTGGCCCGAGGGGCGCGGCTGGGTCGGGCGGGCCGAAGCCGAGGATGCCGAGGTCCGCGATCGCGCGCTGGATCGGCGCCTCCGCTGGCAAGTCGAGCAGGATGCCCAGCCCGGGCCGGAACGTCAGCAGGTCGCGGACGGTAATCGGCCGTTCGGCCGGCGCCGTGTCGTCCAGCGGCCCGTCGATCCGGCGCAGGACCCGGCGACCGGCCAGTTCCGGCAGCAGCCGGTCTACGGCCTCGTCCAGCCGCAGCCGGCCCTCCTCGACCAGGATCAGCGCCGCGACGGCCGCAACCGGCTTGGTCATCGACGTGATCCGGAACAGCGTGTCGCGCCGGATCGGCTCGCCACCGGGAGACATCGCCCCGATAGCATCGACCTGTGCCTCACTGCCGCGGGCGACCAGCATGACGAGGCCCGGCGCCTCGCCGCGCTCGACGTAGCCAACCATCACCTCGCGCACGCGGCTGGAGATGTCGGAGATGGAATGCATCACGAGTTCCTCGTACCTCCACGCCCGGAGCGATGAGGCTGATCGGCCGTTACCCCACGGGCGAGTCGATGACTCCGGCCACCAGCGTCGCGGACTCCGGATGCGCGTGCACCCTCACCGGCCGGACCTCGATGCCCCCGAGCCGGGCCGGCGGGAAGCGCGTGGCCACGCGGATGGCCTCGTTGAAGTCGCGGGCCTCGATCAGCAAGTAGCCGCCGAGCTGTTCCTTCGTCTCGACGAACGGGCCGTCGGTCAGATAGGCCATGTTGCCGCGGACGCGGATCGACATCGCCGCATCGGTCAGTTCCAGCGCGTTGGACGCGACCAGGTGGCCGCCGCGCTGGAGCTCGTCGCGGTAGTCCAGCGTCTCGGCGATGAGCGCGTCATACTCCCCGGCCGACAGCGCCCGCAGCTTCGCTTCATCCTGATAGATCAGGCAGAGGTACTGCACCAGATCCTCCCATCCGTCCGCCAAATCGACGGTATCGAGAGGTAGTCGAACGGGAGAGCTGGAATTCGACAGTGACTACTCAGCCGGCCTGCGTCCGAGCTCGATGACCGGCCGAACCTCGATCGTGCCGGTGCGGGCGCCGGGGATGCGCGCGGCAATCGCCAGGGCCTGGTCCAGGTCGTCGACGTCGACCAGGTAGTAGCCGCCGAGCTGCTCGCGCGTCTCGGCGAACGGCCCGTCGGTCACCAGCCGCTTCCCGTCGCGGACGCGGACGCTGGTCGCGGGGTCGGTCGGGTAGAGCGGCGCGGTCGCCAGAAACTGGCCGCGCGCCTTGATCTCCTCGATCAGCCGGCCCGACTCCGCGTAGCACGCCTCGCGCGCCGGGTCGTCGGCCGGCTGCTCCTGACCATAGACCAGCAGCATGTACTTCACGTGGAATCCTCCAGATGAGACGCCGGGAGGCAGCCGGCGGGGGTTACCCGCCGGCCATCGCCCCGACGATCGAAAATGGCTCCTCCCCGGCCACGACCGCCGCCGGAAGCGGCGCGTCGGGCGGCTCGTGGGAGAGGTCCTGGGCGCAGGCGAAGAAGCGCAGGAACGGCCGTCGCGCCTGGGTCGTGTGGTCGCGGATCGTCCCGCGCAGCACCGGGTAGGCGGCCTCGAGCGCGTCGAGGACGGCCTGCTGGGTAACAGGACCATCGACCGCCAGCTCGACCTCGCGCTCGACCCGCGCCAGGTTGCGCAGGTGGTAGGGCAGCTCGACGCGGATCATGGCAGCGTCTGCACTTCGATCGAGGTCACGGCCGGCAGGTCGCGGACGATCGCGTCCCACGTGTCGCCGCCGTCGGCCGAGGCATAAACCTGGCCGCCGGTCGTTCCGAAGTAGACCCCGCAGGAGTCGAGCCGGTCCACCGCCATCGCGTCGCGCAGGATGTTGACGTAGCAGTCCTGCTGCGGCAAGCCTTCGGTGAGCGCCTCCCACTCGTTGCCGCCGCTGCGGCTGCGGTAGACGCGCAGCTTGCCCTCCGGCGGGAAGTGCTCGGAGTCGCTCTTGATCGGCACGACGTAGATCGTCTCCGGCTCGTGGGCGTGGACGGCGATCGGGAAGCCGAAGTCGCTCGGCAGATTGCCGCTGACCTCGTGCCACGACTCACCCGCGTCGTCGCTGCGCATCACGTCCCAGTGCTTCTGCATGAACAGCACGTCCGGCCGCGACGGGTGCATCGCGACGCAGTGGACGCAGTGGCCGACGTCGGCCGCCGGGTCGGGCAGCTCCCACTCGGAGCGCAGCCCCTGGTTGATCGGCCGCCAGGTCTGGCCGCCGTCGTCGGTGCGGAACGCGCCGGCCGCCGAGATGGCGACGACGATGCGCTCGGGGTTGGCCGGGTCGAGCACGATCGTGTGCAGGCACATGCCGCCGGCCCCCGGCTGCCAGAGGTTGCCCTTGACCTCGCGCAGCCCCTCCAGCTCCCGCCACGACTGCCCGCCGTCGGTCGATTTGAACAGCGCGGCGTCCTCGACCCCGGCGTAGACCGTGTCCTGCTCGCTCAGCGATGGCTCGAGGTGCCAGACGCGGGTGAACTCCCAGGGGTGCTGGGTGCCGTCGTACCACTGGTGCGTGCCGGGGTTGCCGACGTACTGAAACTCGTTGCCGACCGGCTCCCAGGTCTTGCCGCCGTCGTCGGAGCGCTGGATCGTCTGGCCGAACCAGCCGCTGGACTGCGAGGCGTAGATCCGGTCGGGGTTCACCGGTGAGCCCTTGAGGTGATAGATCTCCCAGCCGGCGAAGAGCGGGCCTTG
>DAOKZM010000219.1:0-5950 GCA_035325665.1 Thermomicrobiales bacterium
CGGATCACCCCTGCCCGTCTCGGAGGCTGGACGGTCGGAGTCCTGGTGCTGGCGAACTACGGCCGGCGCGACCTGCTGCGGATCGACGGCGTCCCGGTCGGGCAGATGCTCGCGGCGGAGGAGGACGAACCGGAGCGCGGGTCGATCATGATCATCGTGGCCACCGATGCCCCGCTGCTCGACCGAGGGCTGCGCCGGCTGGCCCGTCGAGCCGGCATCGGCCTGGCCCGCACCGGCGCCATCGCCGGCAACGGCAGCGGCGACTACGTCATCGCCTTCTCGGCCGCGCCAGCCGTCCGCGTGCCATACGAGCCGCCGACGCCGACCCTCCCGGTCGAGCTACTGATCGACACCGGCGCGCCGATCGACGCGCTGTTCCAGGCCACGGTCGAGGCGACCGAGGAGGCGATCGTCAACGCGCTCTTCCGGGCGACGACGGTCACCGGCCGCGACGGCAATACCCGCGAGGCGCTGCCGATCGAACGCGTCACCGAGCTGCTCCGCGCGGCCGGGCGGCTCGTCGAGGGCGAATGAGCGAGGCGCGATGACAGCGACCGAGAAGCCGGCCGACGAGCGGCAGCGCATCTGCCCGGACTGCGGGAGCGCAGAGACGCGCCGCGTCCAGCGCGGCTACACCGGCCCGACCGACGAGCGCGACCAGTACTTCGTCTGCCGCGCCTGCGACCGAATCACCTACGAGATCGTCTCGCGGACGCCAAAGGAGGTCCGCATCGGCCGGCTGGAGCCAGGGCGGCCGATGCGGATCGACGGGCGGACGTACGAGGTCGTCCGGGTGCTAAAGGTGGGCGTCAGCGAGGCACTGGTCTACGTCAGGCCGTCGGCCAGCGGCGCCGCCGCTACTCCCCCTCGACCAGGACGTCGCTGATCTCGTCCCCGGCGCGGAACGGCAGCTTCTGGATCGGCGTCAGGTCGCGGACCATCGCCGACGTGTTGACGACGTTCAGCCGGTTGAAGATCAGCTCGAAGCGGTCCTGCAGCTCGGCGCAGATCTCGCCCTTGACGTCGTCGCCGAGATCCCAGAGCTGCTGCTTGAACGGCCCGAGGGCGCGCTTGCGGGCCGTGTAATAGAACTGGGCGTCGGTCATGTCCGGCTTGCGGTCGCCCGGGTGATTCGCCTCAAGGTAGGCGTACATCTCGGAGAGCAGGTCGGCCGGGAAGGCCTTGCTGTCGTACATGATGTTCTGGAAGCCGGTTGCAAGGTGGACCTCGCAGGCGTTGGCCTGAGCGAAGTGGCCGAAAGCCGCTTCCGGCAGGGTCGAAGCGCCGTGCTGGACCGCGCCGGCCAGGCCGTACTTCTCGCGCGAGATCTTCGAGAGATCGCCGAGCGTGTCGAAGTCGACCTTGACCGTGGCGATCGTGCCGTCCGGTAGGACGATGCCGCCGTGGCTGGTCCCGGTCTGGACGCTGATCTTCGAGATGCCGGTGAGCTTACCGCCGTCCATCGCCGCCAGCGCCTTCTCGTATTGACGCATGAATGCTTCGAGCTCGGCGGGAGTCGAGTTCTCGGTGCCGACCTCGCCAATCTCGCCGCCGACCGAGACGGTCACATTCTCCGGCTCGTGCTGGCGGATGTAGGCGGTCAGCTCGGCGGTGCGCCGGGCGTTCTCGGCCTGCTGCTCGTCCTCGGTGGCGAGCGAGAGGTCGACGATCGTCGAGGTGTCGACGTCGATGTTGAGGAAGCCGGCCGCCAGCGCCTCGTCGATCAGGTCGCGGACGCCCTGGACCTCCTTCTCGCCATCGGCCTTGTAGCCCTTGGCGTTGATCTGGAAGTGGTCGCCCTGAATGAAGACCGGCCCCTGGAAGCTCTCGCGGATCGCGGCCGCGAGGATCGAGGCAGTGTACTCGGCCGGCCGCTGCTCGGTGTAGCCCATCTCCGAGCGCGCGATCTCGAAGATCACCTGGCCGACGTCGAGCTTGTTCGCCGCGCGGACGATCGAGCGGGCGGTGTCGTAGGCCATCGCGCGGACGTTGATCGCCGGAGTGGTCTGGTTGTGCCAGACGTTGCGGCCGCCGGCCATGTAGTAGTCGTGGATCGAGGCCGGCGCGCAGCCAAGCGCCTGTGCCAGATCCCAGATTAGATGCCGGGCGAGCGGCTTCATCTCGTCGCTGCCGAGGGCCGAGGTATAGGCCAGATTGTCGACGAACTCCCCCCGCAGTCCGTGGGCATCCGAGACGGTCACGCCGTCCTTGTGAGCCTCCCCGTACGGGCGAAAGGCATCCAGCATCTCACTTCTGGATTCGTATGCGCGCATCGTCGTCCCTCCCTGACCGTTCCTTCAGCTGTCCCGTGCCAGACCGGCTGGATCACCGAGTGTCGCGCAACAATCATACCCTCGGACACGTCGCGCGAGACGCGAGACGTCGGTCGCGAGTCGGCCACGGAGCCTTACCGCTCGACGATCAGCGTGCCGGTCATCCCAGCGTTCTCATGCCCCGGCTCGGTGCAGGCGATGTCGTACTCACCGGGATCGGCCGGCGCGGTGAACTCGACCGTCTCGCTCTTCTTCGGGTCCAGCGTCACATCTATCCCGGCAGCCTCGATGGTGAAGTTGTGCGGAATCGCGCCGGTGTTCTTCAATAGAACCACGACATCCTCGCCCGCATGGACGGTCAGCGTGGATGGCTCGAACTTCATCGTGTCCTTCAACTCCACCTGGATCGCGCCGTCGGCGATAGCAGAGGCCGCTGCGCCGGATGGGTCGTTGTCGGAGGCCGAGCCAGTGCAAGCGGCGAGGCCGAGGACGAGCGTCACGACGAGCGCGAGGGAAGCGAGCAGGGATTTCCGTGGCACCAGTACCTCCTGGGCATGACCGGCAACGCCGCCACGTCGCGGCGCACGCCGGACGGTCCGGCGAGGCCGCCTGGCCGCGCCGTTCTCCGGTCCCCCGTCCGATGTCGAGGGGCGCAGGCCCAGTATACGCGCGGCCGGCGGGCCGCTACAGATAGCGGTCGAACCAGCCGCAGATGCGCTCCAGCCGCTCGACGCGATGGGCCGGCTTGCCCGCCCGTGAGAGGCCGTGGCTCTCATCGGGAAATCGGACGAACTCGGCCGTCTTGCCCAGCTTTCGCAGCGCGGT
The DNA here is from genome assembly GCA_035325665.1 of Thermomicrobiales bacterium. Taxonomy (GTDB): domain Bacteria; phylum Chloroflexota; class Chloroflexia; order Thermomicrobiales; family CFX8; genus JAMLIA01. The sequence goes on from DAOKZM010000219.1 coordinate 3,099, forward strand.
GAAGAGCTCCTCGGCTTGCCCGATCGGGCAGCGCAGGTCGTTCTCGGAGTGGATGAGCAGCAGCGGCGTCGTGATGTTCTTCACGTAGGTCAGCGGCGAGCGTTCGAGATAGAACGCCACGTTGTCGTATGGCGTGCCGTTGAACTCCCAGTCGTTGTAGGTCATGTTCATGTCGCTCGTGCCGTAGCTGGAGATCCGGTTTGCCGTCGAGCGCTGAGTCACGGCGGCGCGGAAGCGGTCCGTCTGGCCGACGGCCCAGTTCGTCATGTAGCCACCGTAGGATCCACCGGTGATCCCGAGCCGGTCGGGATCGACGAAGTCGAGCCCGGCCAGATAGTCGGCGCCGGCCATGACGTCGCGATAGTCAGCGCCACCCCAGTCGCCCATCGAGCCGGCGACGAACTCCTGCCCGTAGCCGGTCGAGCCGCGCGGGTTCGTGAACAGCACGACATAGCCGCGCGCCGCCAGGACGTGCAGCTCGTGGAAGAAGCCGACGCCGTACATGCCGTGCGGGCCGCCGTGGACCTCGACGATCGCCGGGTAGCGGACGGCCGGATTGAACCCCGGGGGGGTCAGCAGCCAGCCGTGGACCTCGACACCGGGATCGCTCGCGAAACGCACCTCGCGGACCTCGCCCAGCTCGACCTCGTCTAGCAGCATCCGATTGACGTCAGTGACTTGCTCGACCGTGCCATCCGGCCGGCGGACGAACACCTCGGTCGGCTGCGACATCGTGCTGGCGGCAAAGGCAATCGTCCCATCGGCGGCGACGGTGAACGACTGGATATCCTGCGCCGCGTCGAGCAGCGTCGTCGCCGGACCATCCACGGCGCAGTGGTAAAGGTGGACGCTGCCGGCGTCGCTGAGCATCGTGTAGACGGCCGAACCGTCGGCGGCCCAGACGGGAGTCGGGTTCGGCAGCCCATAGCGCGCGTCGGCGATGGCCGAGTTGCCCGGCTCGCGGTCGTGGGCGGCCAGCAGCCCGCGCGGCTCATCGGCCGCGACGTCATGGATGTAGAGATCGTCGAGCGTCACCGGCCCGTACTTCTCGGTGACCGGATGGCCGACGTAGGCGACGACCTCGCCGGCCGGCGACCAGGCCGGCGTGACGTAGGCGCCATCCTCCGGAGTCAGCCGCTCGGCGCGTCCAGTGGCCAGCTCGATCAACCAGATGTCGGACAGGCGGTTCTCCTTACGACCCTCGCTGCGGTTCGAGACTACTGCAAGGGTGCGCCCGTCGGCCGAGAAGGCCGGTTGGACCGAGTGCCAGTCGCCGTCGGTGACTTGCCGCGGCTCGCCGTCGTGAACGGAGACGATGTGAACCTGGCGGTTCTTGCCGTCGAAGAAGCCCTCGCCGTCCATCCGGTAGAGCATCGTCGTGATGACGCGCACGTCGCTGACCGGCTTCTCGGTCGGCTCGACCTTGGCGACGTAGGCGAGTGACGTGGAGTCCGGCGACCAGGCAATGTCGGAGGCGGCGTTCGGCCCGTCGGTCACCTGCCACGACTCGCCGCCGTCGGCGTACATGACGTGGACCTGGTTGCGCCCGCTGCGGTCGGAGAGAAAGGCGAGCATCGTGCCGTCCGGCGACCAGCGCGGGCTGCTGTCCTTGCCGCTCCCGGTCGTCAGGCGAAACGAGGTACGGTCGCCGTCGAGGTCGACGCACCAGATGTTCGACGCATACCCATCCCGCTTACGGTCGACGTCGGTGACGACCCAGGCCAACCGCCGGCCGTCCGGCGAGATGTTCGGGTCGGCGACGAAGCGAATGCGATACAGGTCGTCGATTTCGATCGGGCGTCGGCTCATCGGGCACTCCTCCGGTCTTACGGCCACCGCGCGGCTTACTCCCGCGCATGATAGCCGCATCGGCGGTCGCCGACTGGTCATCGTGCCACAAACGGGGTCGCGCCCGGGGTGGGGACGCCCGGGCGCGAGGGGTGTGGAGGGGGAGGTTGTGCCTCCTTGATGACATAATACTACATTGCGTCATCGGTTACGAGCACGACGGGCAGCGCTAGCGCCCCACCATCTGTTCGACCGTGACGAAGCGATATCCGGCATCGCGCAGTTGCGAGATGATCTCGGGCAACGCCTGCGCATCAGCCGATGCCGCGCCGACGTGAAACAGGTGGATCGCGCCGGGGACGGCGCCATCGACCGTGCGCCGGACGATCTCCGGCGCGCTCAGGCCGTTCCAGCCCAGTGAGTCGACCGTCCACATCACGTTGACTGTGTAGCCGTTGACCAGCAGGTCGGCCAGGACCGAGTCGTCGTAATCGCCGTAGGGCGGCCGGAAATACGGCCGCATGTCGTAACCGGCGATCTCCTGGACAGCCGCCTCGGTCCTGGTCAGTTCGCTCGCGCGCTCGGCCGCGCTGATCGGCGGCTTGCCGGTCGAGTAACCGGTCCACGACGCGTGGTCCCAGGTATGGTTGATGAGCTGGTGACCCTCGTCGGCCATCCGGCGGACGAGGTCCGGATTCTGCTCCGCCCAGACGCCAGTCATCCCGAACGTCGCGTGGATCCCGTTGGCCTTCAGGGTGTCGAGGATCTCGGCCGCGTAGCCACGGTCGGAGCCGGCATCGAAGGTCAGCGCGACGATCTTCTCGGTCGTGTCGGCGCGCCGGATGGTGATGACGTCGGCAGCCGGCGGCGGGGTAGTCGGCGTCGCCGTCGGCTCCGGGGTCGAAGTCGGTTCGGGAGTCGCGGTTGGCTGAGGCGTCGCGGTCGCGGCAGGGCTCGGCGTGGCGGTCGGTTCCGGCGTCGGCGAGGGAGTGGAGGTCGGGCTGGGCGACGGCGTCGCGGTCGCAGGACCGGTGGCGGTCGGGGTCGATGCGGGCGCAACCGTC
>DAOKZM010000220.1:0-5925 GCA_035325665.1 Thermomicrobiales bacterium
GTCTCACGCTACCGGAGGGGCCGACGCCAGTGGCCAACTACGTCCGCTACGTCCAGACCGGCAACCTGCTGTACATCTCCGGCACCGGCCCGGCGATCGGCGGCAAACAGTCGTACGTCGGCCAGGTGCCAACGGATGTATCGGTCGAGGACGCCTACGCGGCGGCGCGGCAGTGTGGGCTGAACATGCTGGCGACCGCGAAGGACGCGCTCGGTGACCTGGGGCGGATCAAGCGGGTCGTCAAGCTGCTGGGGATGGTCAACTCCGCGCCGGGCTTCGGCGACCAGCCGAAGGTGATCAACGGCTGCTCGGACCTGCTGGTCGAGGTGTTCGGCGACGCCGGCCGGCACGCGCGGTCGGCGGTCGGGATGGCCGGGCTACCGGGGAACATCCCGGTCGAGATCGAGATGATCGTCGAGGTGGAGTAGGACGGCGGGCCGTCGCTTACCGAGCTACTCGCCGTCCTCCGTCGGATCGATGACGGTGCGGCCATTCCCGGAGTCGGGCTGGCCGACGCGTTCGGCAAATGCCTGCTTGAGGTCAACGCCGGTGACGGCGGCGAAGCTCTCGGTCATGCGCTCAACGATCATCGGGAGCTCGCCCGCGTAGCGGCCGATCGTGCCGCCGCCGTCGCTGACGCCGTTGCCGCCGTCGATCAGGACGACGCGGTCGATGGTCGAGAGCGGCATGGCGGCGGCCTCGACGATCTTCGGCAGCTGCTCGATGAAGGTCTGGTACATCAGGAGCTGCATGGCCTGGGCCTGGTAGGCATTGAGCGCCTCGGCCATCTGACGCTTGCCCTCGGCCTCGGCGAGGAGCGCGGCGCGGCGGCCCTCGGCCTCGGCCAGCAGCTTGGCGCGGGCGCCCTCGGCCTGGGCCAGCAGCTCGGCCTGCGCTGCTTCGGCCAGCGCCTTCTTGGCCTCGGCGTCGGCCAGACCCTCCTGGCGGATGCGCGCAGCCTCGCCAGCGCCGATCAGCTCGCGCTCGCGTGACTGCGCTTCGGCGCGGGTGACGATCGCCTGGCGCTCGCCTTCAGCCTGGAGAATGGCGGACTGCTTGGCGCCCTCGGCGGTGACGATCGTCGCCTGGCGCTCGGCGTCGGCTTGCTTGAGGACGGCCGCCTCCAGCTCCCGCTCCTTGCGCTTGCCCTCCATCTCCTGGACGGCGATCGCCGCTTCAGTGCGGGCCAGCTCGACCTGCTGCTGGGCGATGACGACCTGACGCTGGGCTTCGGCTTCGGCCTGCGGGCCGGCCTGCGAGGCGCGCGAGCGCTCGGCCTGGACGGCAGCGTCGAAGCCGGCCTTGGCGACGTTGGTGTCGCGCTGGGCGGAGGCGATCTGAGCATCGGCCTGGGCCTCGGCAGTTGCGGCAGCCTGCATCGCCAGTGCGGAGCGGGTGCGCGCGTCGCGCTCGGCCTCGGCGCGGCCGATCTCGGCGTCGCGCTTGACCTCGGCGGTGCGGCTCTGGCCGAGCGCGTCGAGGTAGCCGTTCGGGTCAGTGATCTGCTGGATCGTGAGGACGTCGATGTCGATGCCCATCCGCCGGAGATCCTGGGCGGATTCGGCGGTCATGCGCTGAGCGAAGGCCTGACGGTCGGTGTTGATCTCCTCGACAGTGAGCGTGCCAAGGATCGACCGCAGATGGCCCTCCATCGTCTGGAAGATGACGTTGCGAATCTGCTCCTGCGGCATACCGAGGAAGCGCTCGATGGCGTTGCCGATCGAATAGTCGTCCGAGCCGATCTTGACGTTGGCGACGGCGTCGACGGCGACCGGCACGCCCTCCTTGGTGTAGGCCGACTGGATCTTCAGCGGGATCGTGATGACATTGAGCGAGAGATAATCCACGCGCTCGAGGATCGGAATGCGGACGCTGGAGCCGCCCTTGACGATACGGTAGCCGACGGTCTGCTTCTCGCCGGTTTCCGGATTCGTCATCACCCGCTTGCGGCCGGAGAAGATCGCGACGGTGCTGGGTGGGACCTTGATGATGTTGGAGTTGACCAGCAGGACGAGGCCCACCAGCGCGGCGAGGACGAAGAGGACACCGAGGGTAATTACTACGAAGTCCACGTGCTGCTCCTGCCTTCGGTCGTGGCGTCCGCCGGGGCAGCCGCCGGTTCAATACGTTCTACAAGCACCGCGCTGCCGAGTGTCTCGACGACGCGGACGGCGGCGCCGGTCGGGATCGCCGCGCCGTCTCGCGAGCGGGCGATCAGGTGGCGGGTGCTGTCGGCGGTGGTGACGAGGACCTCGCCGACATCGCCGGCCGGGATCTGAATGGTGATCTGGCCCCTCCGCCCGACGAGGCTGGCCATGCTGACGTCGGTAGACGCGGTCGCGCGGTAGAGGGAGGTGATGACCCACCAGGCGACGGCGCCGAGGAAGAGCGCGGCAACGGCGCTGGTGAGCGCGCTCATCAGCGGGCTCCAGCCGTACTGGGTGGTGATCATGCCCGTGGCGCCGAAAGCGGTGAGCGCGACGGCGATGGTCTTACCGGAGAGCGGGTGGACGTCGCCATCCGACCCGTCGGCATCGCCGAAGTCGAGCACCTCGCCGAGGACGACCGACCCGAGCAGAAAGAGCGCGCCAACCAACGCGATGGCGAAGTAGAGCAGCACGGCAGGACTCCGTTCCGCCGCTCGCGCGGCCGGGCGGGATATGGCGACGGGGTCGGGCGCCAATGCGACCCGGCCGGTGCGACGACGAAGAGCACTTCCCAGTGCCCTGATCTTATCCCATTCCGGAGAGGTCTGTCGTCACGCGGGGGCTCGCGAGCGAGTGCGTCGCGCTCCGACGTACCCGCTCGCGAGAGGCTGCTGCTAGAGGTCGGCGTCGAGGTAGCGCAGGGCGATCGCCGAGAGAATCCGGACACCGACGGCGAGGGCATCCTCGTCGGCGTCGAAGCGCGGATGGTGCGGCGGGTAGATCATGCCCTTCTCCTCGTTGCGGACTCCGAGCGAGATCATGCAGCCGGGGACGCGCTCGAGGACGTAGGCGAAGTCCTCGCCGGCCATGATCGGCGCGCTGTGGTGGACGTTGTCGGGGCCGAGCAGCTCCTCGCAGGTGTCGAAAGCGAGCTGGGTCATGGCCGGGTCATTGACCATCGCCGGGTACCCGCGCAGGTAGATGAGCTCGGCCTCGGCGCGGTACGCGGCGGCGATGGCCGGGATCATCTCGCTCATGCGCTGCTGGATCTGGTCGCGGATGGCCGGCTGGTAGGTGCGGACCGTGCCGGTCATCTGCGCCGTCTGCGGAATCACGTTGCCGGCCGTGCCGGCGTGGAGCGTGCTGATCGTCAGGACGGCGGTGTCGATCGGATCGACCTCGCGGCTGACGATCGACTGGAGGGCGACGAGGATCTGGGCGGCGACGTAGGTCGAGTCGATCGTCGTGTGCGGAAAGGCGGCGTGGCCGCCCTTGCCGGTGACGTTGATCTCGATCGTGTCGGCGGCGGCGGCGTGCGGGCCGGGGCCGGTCGAGACGTGGCCGGCCGGATGCTCGGTCGAGACGTGGAGCGCGAAGGCGGCGTCGACCGGCGGGTCGTCGAGGATACCGTCGTGGATCATCGCGACGGCGCCCCCGGCGCCCTCCTCGCCCGGCTGGAACATCAGCTTGACAGTTCCGTCGAACAAGTGGGTCATGCCCTGGAGGACCTCGGCGACGCCCATCAGGACGGTGGTGTGGCAGTCGTGCCCGCAGGCGTGCATCTTGCCGGGATTGCGCGACTTGTACTCGACGTCGTTGATCTCATCCATCGGCAACGCGTCCATGTCGGCGCGCAGAAGGACGCACTTGCCAGGGCCGGCGCCACGCGTCCCGCGAATCTCGGCCAGGACGCCGGTGCCGCCGGTGGTCGGAAAGGTCTTGATCCCCGCGCGCTTGATTAGCTCGGGGTCCATGTAGAGCGGCCGGCCATCGCCGCCGACCCCCTTGCGGAACGAGACGCCAACCTCGGTCAGGTGCTTCTGGACCAGCTCGGAGGTGGCGACTTCCTCGCAGAGCAACTCGGGGTTGACGTGGATCATGCGCCGGGTCTCGCGCAGCCAGGCGTCGAGTTCCGGAGTTACGGTGATCTTCTCCGACAGTGGCATGGACTCTCCCCAATTCGTTCCATCAGATAGTGGTCAACCCACGCTGTGCGAGGCGGTGTCCGTCTCGCGCTCGAGCTCCTCGTCGATGCGCATGCCCGGCCCGACGAAGTCGAAGTGAGTCTTGAGGATCTTCGGGATGATGAAGGTGTTGGTGCGGACGACGCCGGGGATCGTGCCCAGCTCGTTAGTGACGAAGTCGTAGAGCTTTTCGACGGATTCAGCGTGGATCTGAAGGCTGATGTCGCGGTCACCCGTCGTCAGTCCGATATAGCCGACTTCTGGCTTCTCGGCGATGAGCGTTGCGACGCTCTGGATACGGCCGGCCTCGACCTCGAGGAAGACGTCAGCCGTGACGGCGTAGCCGCCGGGGGACGGGACGATCGAGGCGACGAGCCGGATGACCCGGTCGCCGACCAGCCGGTCGATGCGGGCGCGGACGGTCCGCTCGGCGACGCCGAGCTGGCGAGCGATCTCGGCGCTCGACATGCGTCCATCCTCCTGCAGCCGCTTGATGATGGCGCGGTCGAGTGCGTCCACCGGTCGTGCCATCGAGTTCGCTCCTCACATTCGCCGGCCCGCCGCGGCGCCCACCGGGGCGACCTGCGACGTTCGTTCGACCGTGCTGGTCCGCGGCATTGTAGCGCGGATGGCCGAACGCGCCAGAGCCGGCAACAGGTCGAGGACCGGGCGGCGCGAGTCAGACTCCCGGGTCGGGGCGTCGCGACCAGGGATCGTCTCCTTCGGGCAGGCGACCGCCGAAGTGGCCGTCCTCGGTGACATCGGCGCGTTGCAGCTCAACGACGTGGTCGAGGAATGCAGAGAGGGAAGCATGCTCGTCGTGAAAGCGGAAGCGAGCCATCGCGAAGTGCGCCTGCTGGCCCGGCTCGAAGCGATTGGCGTGGAAGGCCAGACGGGTGAGGGCGACGATGCGGGGGTCGTCATCCGGAAGCGAGGCGATGTACTGGGCGAGCTCCTCGAGGCCGGCAGCCGAGCGCAAGTTACGGACGTCGCGGTCGTACTCCTCGGCGCGGCCCTCGCGCCAGCGCGCCAGGTCGCGGAGGTAGTCGGCGATCATCGTCTGAAGCGGGACCTCCACGTCGCCTCCGCTGATCATCGCGCCGGCACGGCGCGGCGTACGGCCGATGCGCTCGGCCGCGATGGACGTCATAAACCAGGCAGACGGTGGATGTCCGGGGCGGCCGGGTCGGGGCAGCCAGCGTGACCCCGCTGGGATTCGAACCCAGGACCCATGGATTAAAAGTCCACTGCTCTACCGCTGAGCTACGGGGCCGCCGAAAGTATAGCATTGCCCCTGGGACCGGCCGGGATTGGACGACAGGAGACACGATGCTGAACGAAGCCGAGGCTCTGCGTTTGATCGAGGCAGCGGTCGAGCGGGTCGGCGGGCCGCGCTTCGTCGTCGGCAGTCCTCGCCACCCGTTCGCGCTCAACTCGACCGACGAGGAAGAGGTCGAGGGGCACACGGTCATCATCCACTATTCGGAGATCAGCAGCCCCGCGCTCGCCGAGGTCGATGGATGGATCTTCGAGGTCCGCGAGGATGAGTACGTGTTGATGCAGCGACCGCGACCTGGCCGCTGATGCGACGCTGGAATCGGCTCGCCGCGGCACTGGCGGCCTCGGCTGCGATCAGCGCGGGTGGCTGGCGGGCGCGGGCGCTCGCACCGGACGGCGCGGCCGCGGCGACGGCGGTCGGGACGGCGATCCTCCACCGTCTATCGTGGCGTGGCGCGGCACTGCTCGGCGCGTTCTTCGTCTCCTCCAGCGCGCTATCGCGCCTCTCGCGCGGGCAGGAGATGGCCCAGCGCGGA
>DAOKZM010000221.1:0-5914 GCA_035325665.1 Thermomicrobiales bacterium
CGTGACCTTCGCGTCGTCCATCGCGATCGGCGCGCCGACCGAGAAGCGCTCGTCACCCTCCTGGCCAAAGACGAGGTCGAAGTCCTCCTCGCGTGCGCGGCGCATCCGGGCGAAGTGCGACGGGATCGTCCGCACCGCACGCGGTCCAGCCCCCAGTACGTCATCCTTATCCTCGACGACGAGGCTGGGGCGCACGGTTGCGGCGGTGTACGTGTGGATGCCGCGCAGCGACTCGCGGATGAACGCGCTCTCGACCGGCGGGTCGGCGACGACGCTCGGGTCGGTGGTGCGTAGCTGCAGGTCGTTGACCAGGCTGAAGTAGCGCTCGCGCTCGCCCTCGAGGACGACGAAGCTGCCGACCTGCAGGTCCTCGGCCGAGCCGCCGTGCAGCCGCACGGTCAGGCCAGCGCTGAAGCTGCCCTCGGTGACGACGCCGAGGAAGTCGTCACGACTGCCCGAATCCATGGCTCCTCCGGCCAGACACAGTGTCCGTACGCTTCGAATTGTATCATTGACGCCGACTTGAACCGTGAATGAGCGTGGAGTGGCGGTTATGGCCGGTACCGATCTGGCGCCGATCGAGGCGTTGCGGCAATTCCTGGAGAACGTCCATCCCGACCCCGCTACCAGCGGCTCGACATCGAAGCGCTTGGCCTACCGGCTGGGCGAGGCATGCGCCACCTCCGACCTGACGATCGAGGAGACATTCGAGCTGCTGGAGCAGAGCGCGGCCGACGTCCTGGTTGTGCTGAGCGCCGAGACGCTGGGCTCGATCGTCCGTGGCTACGTCGACCAGGTCGTTCGCACCCGTGGCCTGACGCAGCGGACGCCCGGGCGGCTCTCCAGCCACGTCGCACGCCTGGCCGCCCTCCACCGCATCAACCGGGCGGCGACCTCGAGCCTGCGGCTGGACGACGTCCTGGCGACGATTGTCGAGACGGTCGCCGAGACGATCGACGGCGACGCCTGCTCGGTCTTTCTCTACGACGAGCATACTCAGGCGCTGATCCTCCGTGCGACGAAGGGCCTCAACCCGGACGCGATCGGGCGGATCGCCATCCGCTCCGACGCTGGAATCACCGGCCTGGCAGCGACGACCCGCGAGACACAGATGGTCGAAGACGCGCAGGCGCACCCCGCCTTCTTCACCTACCCGCTCGTCGGCGAGGAGCGCTACACGTCCCAGGTATCGGTGCCGCTCCTGCTTCGCGAGCCGGAGCGACTGGTCGGGGTCATGAATATCCAGTCGATCGAGCATCGCGCTTTCGACCAGGACGAGCTCACCTTCCTCGAGACGGCCGGCGGCGAGCTGGCTATCGCGATCGAGAACGCCCGGCTCTACAGCCAGACCGACGACGCGCTGCACCGGCGGATCGCCGAGCTCAACGCGGTACAGGCGGTCAGTCGCAACCTCGCCGTCGCGCGCCGGCCGGATGAGCTCTACCCATTGATCGCCGCACACGCAGCCTCGATCGCCCGCGGCGACGGCGCGGCCGTCTATGACGCTGCCACGACAGGGCATCCAACCCCGATGTGCCTTGCGTCAGTCGGCATCGACGATCCGGCCCACGTCTTCTCCGAGACGCTGATCGAGCGAGTCAGCGCCACCCGGAGCGCTGTCGCCGTCGAGGCTGGCCCAGACGCCATCCTGCTCGGCGCGCCTCTAATGACCGCGCACCGGATGCTCGGGAGCGTGTTCGTCCGGGCGAGGCTCGATGAGAACCACGTCGAGGAGAAGCTGAGCCTCTTCCAGTCGTTCGCCGATGCGGCGGCACTGGCGTTGGAGAACGCCGAGCTGTACGACGAGGCCAACAGCGGCTACGCTCGCGCATCGACGCTGCTCCAGGAGATGCACCACCGCGTCCGCAACAACCTGCAAACCGTCGCCGCTCTCCTTTCGATGCAGGCGCGCCACGCCTCACACCCGGCCCACCGCTCGACGCTCCAGGAGGCGGTCGCCCGCGTCCAGTCCATCGCGGCGGTCCATAACCTGCTCTCGGCCGAGAATCTCACCTCGGCGACGGTCACGTCGATCGTGAAGCACGTCGTCGACGAGGCCTCGATCAACGTCGTGCCTCGTGGCATGCGCGTCGAGTTCGAGATCCTGCCCAGCGATGCCGCCGCCACCTCGCGGCAGGCGACCATCCTTGCATTGCTGGTGAACGAGTGCGTAACGAATGCCATCGAGCACGGCATGAAGGACCGCGAGGCCGGCCGGGTCCGGATCACGCCGCGCCGCGACGGCGAGATGGTCGAGCTACGCATCGAGGACGACGGCCAGGGGTTGCCGGAGGGGTTCGACATCGAGCGCGACAGCAGCCTCGGACTGCGGATCGCGCGGACCCTCACCACCGCCGACCTGAAGGGGACGTTCGAGATCCGCGACCGCCCTGACGGCGGCGCGGTCGCGACAATCCGCTTCCCGACTGCCGGGTAGGGAACGCCGGTCAGGCGCTCGCCGCGGTCACACCGGCCGCGTAGGCGCGATCGAGCAGCGACATGATGTGGACGACCTCAACGTCCATCCCGCGCTCGCGCAGGCCGGCGACGATCTGCATCATACAACCGGGATTCGCCGAGACGATCGTCGCCGCGCCCGTCTTCTCGGCGTTGTCGAGCTTCCGCGCCAGCAGCGCCGCCGACGTCTCCGGCTGGAGCAGGTTATAGATGCCGGCGCTACCACAGCACATCGTCGATTCCGGCATCTCGACCAGCGTCAGACCGGGAATCGCGGCCAGCAGCTCGCGGGGCTCGCGAGTGATGCGCTGGGCGTGGGCGAGGTGACAGGGCTCCTGATAGGTGACGCTCAACTCGAGTCTGCCCGGCTCAGCGGCGAGGCCGGCCTGGGCAAGAAACTCGGTGGCGTCCTTGACTCGCTCGCCAAAGCGACGCGCCCGTTCGGCGTAGGTCGGGTCGTTACGCAGCAGGAACCCGTACTCCTTCATCGCCGCGCCGCAGCCGGCCGCGTTGACGATTACCGCGTCGAACTGCGGGTTGTCGAACGCCTCGATGTTGGCGCGTGCCAACGCCCTTCCGCCGTCCATGTCGCCCGAGTGGACCGACAACGCGCCACAGCAGCCCTGCCCGGCCGGCACGACGACGTCGTAGCCGTTCCGTGCCAGAACCCGCGCGGTCGCGCGGTCCACGTCAGCGTAGGCAGTGCTCATGACGCAACCGGCCAGCAGCGCGACAGTCCCGCGCCTCGCACCCTCGGCCGGCCAGTACTCCTGTCCGGGGACGACGAAGCGGTCGGCCATCGAGGGCAGGAGCGCTTCCTGCTCCTCCAGGTGCATCAGCTTCAGCACGCCGGACTTACGGACAGCGCGCTGGACGCCGCTGCGCTGGTAGAGCCGCAGGCCGGACGAGAGCGCGCGGAAGCGCCGGGTGCTGCCGAATGCGCCGCGGAACGCCGCCGCCCGTGCCAGCGATACCTGCGGGGCGTGCCGCGTCACCTGCTCGATCTGCGCCCGCGCCGTCTCGACCAGCTCGCCGTACTTCACGCCGGACGGGCAGGCAGCCTCGCAGGCGCGGCAGTTCAGGCAGAAGGACATCTCCTCCTGGAACGTCTCGTCCATGATGCTGAGGCGTCCCTCGTGGACCGACTTGATCAGCGCGATGCGGCCGCGGGGCGACGAGCGCTCGCGCAAAGTCAGCCGGTAGGTCGGGCAGGCCGGCAGACAGAACCCGCAGTGGACGCAGGCCCGCATCACGTCTACCGGCGGCGAGTCAGGCCCGCTGAAGCCCGATAGGCGTTCCGGCTCGACCGCCGCCCTCGCGACCTGGCTGCCGATCGTCTCGCTCACCACGGAGGATCGTCCTCTCGCCCTAGAGCCCGAGCGCGAAGCGGCCACGATTCAGCCGCCGGTCGGGGTCGAAGCTGTCCTTGAGTCGCCGCAGGATCGGCTGGATCGCCTCCGGCGTCGGGCCGAAGACATCGCGGCCGGCCTTCAGGATCGCCGGCAGTGCCAGCCATGTCGCCGTCGTTGCCAGATCAGCTGGCAGGTCGTCGATTCCGCCATCCGCTGCTCGTCGTATGTAGATCAAACCCGAGCCGAGGTCGGCACAAACGCGCCAGCCGGACGCCGCCAGTCTCGCCATCACCGGCGCCTGACGCGAGGCCGTCACCGGCAGACGCGCAATGACATCGCCGCTCGCCAGATCGACCAGCGACGTGAAGGGGCGTAACGCCGACGCGCCGCCGTCGACAGCCACCGCATCGCTCGCCGGAGCCGCATCTCGGGCCACCGCGAGCGTCCGCTCGGCCAGCCGGCCGATCGCGGCCTCGGGTGCGTCGCACCGGGCACTGACGTGCCAGGCGCCGTCATCGTTCCAGCACAGGACCGATGCGGGCTGCAGCTGCGAGGTGAGTATCGCGATCGCCGCCACGTGAGCTTCATCCGGCGACTGGAGAGTCAGCTCGATCGAGCGGCTGGCGGACGGAGCGGGGAATACCTTCAGGTTCAGCCGCGTGACGACTCCGAACGCGCCGAGCGCGCCGTAGTGCAGGTGCATCATGTCGAAGCCCGTGACGTTCTTGACCACCATCCCGCCGGCCTTAGCGACTACCCCGTCTGGCCCGGCCACCTCGACGCCGATGACCCAGTCCTTCAGCGATCCGCCACCCAGTCGCCGCGGGCCACTCATCCCGGTCGCGTAGGCGCCGCCGATTGTCGAGCGATCGTCGTGGGCCGCATCGAGAGCCATCGCCTGAAGGCTGCTGGCCAGCAGCTCGCGGATCTGGGCGATGGTGCAGCCCGGCTCGACGGCGATGGTCATGTTATCCGGCTCGTACTGCAGGACACGGTCGAGCTTGCGCGTCGAGATGGCGACGTCGAACGGCCCACCGGCGTTGCCGAAGGCGAGTCGCGTCTCGCCCCCAACGATCAGCGCGTGAAGCCCACTCGCCGATACCTCGCGGAGCGTGTCGCGGAGCTCGTCGACAGACTCCGGCGTGCGGACATCGGCGATCGCCGCGCCGTCGACCTCGATCGTGCCAGCCCGGACATCAGACGACATACATGCCGTCCACTTCCAGTGCCTGCTGCTTGAGGTTCGATAGCTCTCCGCAGGAGAACGCGGTTGGGAACACCTTGTCCGGGTTGAACAGCCCGCGCGGGTCGAACGAGCGCTTCAGGCCAGCCATCGCCGCAAGGTCATCGGTCGTAAAGACGAGCGACAGCGCATCCTTCTTCTCCATGCCGATGCCGTGCTCGCCACTGACCGAGCCTCCGGCGTCGATACAGTGCGCCAGCAGCGCGTCGCCCGCCTCCAGCACGCGCTGGATCTGACCCGGGCGGTAGCGATCGAAGAGCATCAGTGGATGGAGGTTGCCGTCGCCAGCGTGGAAGACGTTGGCGATCTGGATGTCGAAATCGCGGCTGAGAAGGCCGACGAAGTCGAGCGCGGCCGGTAGCTTCGTCCGCGGCACGACGGTGTCCTGCAGATAGTAGTTCGGCGCCAGCCGGCCCAGCGTGCCGAAGGCCGCCTTGCGCCCGAGCCAGAGCAGGTCCTGCTCGGCCTTCGTCGTCGCGACGCGGACCTGCTGGGCGTCGTGAAGGGTGCACAGCCGGGCCACCGCCTCGCGGTGCTCGGCGACGGTCTCGGCCAGGCCGTCGAGCTCGACCAGCAGGACCGCGGCGGCGTCGAGTGGGTAGCCGCAGTGGAACGCCGCCTCGACTGCGGTAATCGTCAGCGCGTCCATCATCTCCAGCGACGCCGGAAGGATGCCGTCGGCGATGATCGCCGTGACGGCGCGCGAGGCGGACTCCATCGTCGGGAACGACGCCAGCAGCACCGACACCGCCTCGGGCGTGCGGGTGAGCCGGACCATCGCCTTGGTGACGACGCCAAGCGTGCCCTCAGAGCCGACAAGCGCGCCGGTCAGGTCGAACCCCGGCGTCTCAGCCGACGAGCC
>DAOKZM010000222.1:0-5905 GCA_035325665.1 Thermomicrobiales bacterium
TGCCGTCGTCTTCGTCGGCGGCGATCAGTCTCAGGTTGGCGGGATGATCCAGGACCCGAACTTCGAGCCGCTGCTCGACAGCGCCATCGCGAATGCCGACGTCGTCTTGACCGACGGCGCGATGACAGCCGCGATGGGTGACGTCTACGTCTCGACGCCGAACCCGACGGATGACAACTACCAGGACGTGGGCATCGAGGCGTTCCAGGAGGGCGGCGTCACGTTCGCTGACGGCCTCGGCGTCGTCTCCGGCGCCGCGTTCCAGGGCCGCAACACCTACGACCAGCACTGGGGCCGGCTCTACGCCCTGTCGATGGAGTCGCCCGATTCGATGGTCTACGGCATCAGCGAGATGACCGCGATCGTCATCGACGGCGACGGCGCCACTGTCGTCGGCGAGCGCTCTGTCGTCGCCCTCGACGGCAGCCAGGCGACGTTCATCGGTGGTAACGGCGGCGCCTTCTCGGCGCTCAACGTCGTCATGGACCTCTACGCGCCGGGCGACACAATCCAGTAATCCCCCGGCGTCTTCGCGCGAACCCCCGCCGCCCGGTCAGGGCGGCGGGGGTTTCGTTTGAGTGGCGGCAAGAGCCAGGCTCAGCGATTGCGTAGGGACAGACCTCGGTCTGTCCCTACCTCCAGCGCCATGGTGATCGCCGCATTGCTCGCGTCCCTACTCCGGCAGTGTGTAGCGCTCCTCCACCTCGGCGCGGATACGCTGGCGGCTCCTGGTTGGGGAGAGGCCGGCGTCGCGGACCTTCTCCGCGGCGGCGGCGAGCTCGTCGTCCTTGATGACGTGGCGGAACCAGTTGGTATAGTCGCCGCGCGTCAGATGCCAGTCCCAGGTCTCGTCGTCCACCCCATCGGCGATCTGCAGGAAGATCATCAGATTCTGTGCCCGCAGCGCCATCTCGCCCCGCGGGCCGACGAAGTAGAAGTGCTCGTGCTCGGGGATCTCGCCGACGGCGTACTTGCGTCGGTGCCGGCGGCGTTCGGCCTCGGCCGGCTTGACCTTGACGATCGCCGGCTTCGTCCGTGACCCCCTCCGCCAGAGGGCCACCTCGCCGGGCTTCAGCTTCGTCTTCAGCGCCGGAGCCTTGCCGCGCACCGCCTTCGCGAACGACGCGAACGTCCCGCCCGGGTCGTCGCCGACGGCGATGACGGTGTTGATCGCCCGAAGCACCGGCCGGGCAACGTGGTCCGGGTGGATCGTGATCAGCAGCAGTTCGCCCAGCTCGCGCGGCATCGTCTCGGCGACCGGCTCCCAGGCGACCGGGAAGAGGTGATGCGCCTCGTCGACGACGATCCAGTGCGGCCGGCCGAGCTGGACCCGCATCTCGACCAGCCGCGGCAGCAGGAATTCGAGGTCGAGGATCGAGCTGGCGATCTGGATGCCGAGTAGGTTGACGACGACGTTCTGCTCTGGCTGGGCCAGTAGCTGCATCACCTCGTCGAGGTTCGGCTCGATCCCGGCGGTGCCGACCTGGACCGCCCCGGCCAGCTCCTCGTAATCCCCCTCCGGGTCGACGATGCAGAACTGATAGCCGCTCTCGCCTAGCCGCTCGACAATCGCCGCCGCAGCGGTCGACTTGCCGCTGCCCGACGGTCCGGAGATCAGGATGCTCGTGCCGGACGGCTTCAGGCCGACCGGCTCGTCGCCGGAGTGGCCGAGCAGCAGGTCGTGCCGGCCGATCTTGCGCATCGCCTGGTCGACGCCGTCCTCCAGCACCGGGTCGATCGCCTCGACGACGCCGGTCCCGTGGTCGCCCTCGGTCACCCGGTCCGCGCGCTGCTTGATCGCGTCGATCGCGTTGGCCGTCGCGAACGACCACTCGCAGGCCGAGAGGAAGGCGTGGTCGTTCTCGGCGTCGCCGATGCCAAGGGTGTTGTGCGGCGAGATGCCGAGCTCGGCCAGCGCCGCTCGCAGTCCCGTCTCCTTGTTGATCCCCGAGGGGAGCAGCATCACCGCGCCCTTGTTGTAGATGATCTGGCGCTCCAGACCGAGCTCGTTGATGACCTCGAGCGCCACCGCGTCGTCCGGCTCCCGGAGAGCGACGATCGAGCGGCCGGTTGCCAGCCGCTTCACCTTGCGCTCGCGCAGCGCCGCGACCAGCTCGTCCGGCGGCGGCTCACCGAGCACCGTCTCGACCCGCGTGGCCGGGTCGTAGAGCAGCGCGCCGTTTTCGGCCACGACGCGGTCGAACAGATCCAGCGTCGGGAAGACCTTCTGGAGATCGTCCAGCCGCCGTCCGGTTACCATGACGATGTAGCGGCCCGACTCACGCGCGCGCTCGACCGCCCCGATCGTCTTCTTGAGGACCTTCCCGTTCTTCGCCAACGTGCCGTCGAAATCGACGGCGATCGCGATGTATCGCACCTCAGCCTGTCTTCCTCGTCTCGACCGGCCCGCGGAGGCCGGCCGTGTCACCACTCATCCGACGACCATTGCCGCCAGTGCACACCGGTCGGCGCAATCCGCGTACCGGGCGCGTGTGCCTGGGTGGAGCGGCGATGTCGCGGCGGGGGTTGCCATCGAGTCAATGTGTAGATACGATGTGTACGTACACTGTTCGGTGCGCCGCGGTACGGCCGCGATCGTGGCGTTAGGACGGGGCATTACCCGTCGCGTCCGATGCACGACGACGAAGGAGCAGGCAGCAGTGTCGAGACGAATGCTACGCCCGCGCGGCCCGAAGGCCGTGATCATCGCCGTGGTGGCGCTGGTGCTGGCCAGCACGGCGCTCTGGATTCCCGCGCTCGCGCAGGACGACCCGATCGTCGGGACGGCCACTGTCGTCGGAACCGACGGCGAGGGCCTGAACTTCCGCGAGCACCCGTGGGTCGAGGCGAACGCCATCTCCGCCCTCCCTGAGGGGACGATGGTGGATGTGCTCAAGACCGCCCTCCTCGACGACACCGGCATAGAGTGGTGGAAGATCCGGATCGACGGGGTCGCTGGCTACAGTGTCGCCCAATACCTGGCGATGAGCGGCAACGCGCCGGCCCCCGCCCTGCCGCCCGATGGCGCCGGGGCGGTCGGCCAGGTCGCCGGCCAGCAGGCGACGGTCGCCGCGACTGCCGGTGATGGTCTGAACCTCCGCGAGCATCCGTGGATCGAGGCGAATGTCATCTTCTCGATGCCCGAGGGCACTGTCGTCGATGTGCTCAAGACCACGCTCTATGACGACACCGGCATGGAATGGTGGAAGATCAGCGTCGACGGCGTCGCTGGCTACAGCGTCGCCCAGTACCTCGCGGTGTCCGGCAGCGGCTCGACCCCGGGTCCGGCGACGCCGCCATCGGTCGTCGGGCTGGTCGTCGGCCAGCCAGCGATGGTCAGCGCCACTGGTGGCGAGGGGGTCAACGTCCGCGACGGCGCCGGGGTCGAAAACGCGGCGATCGCCCGTCTGCCGGAGGAGGCGATCGTCACCATCGCCGTCGGGCCGGTGGCCGACGCGAACGGCGTCGGCTGGTATCGGGTGACGGCTAGCGGGGTCGATGGCTGGGTGCACGGCGGCTACCTCGCCGCCGTCCCGCTCGCCGGACCGGTCGTCGTCAATGTGTCGGCTGATGACGGTGGATCGACCGGCTGGCTGGACTCCGGAGACGCGATCGTCGCCGAGGCGATGGCGCACATGGGCGCGCCGTACCTCTGGGCCGGGACGACGCCGGCCGGATTCGATTGCTCCGGCTTCACCTACTACGTCGTCAACCGCGTGCTGGCTAGCACCGACTTCCCGCGCGCGATCGAGCAGCAGATCGAGGAGGGTGTCGCGGTGGACGTCGCCAATCTGCGGCCCGGCGACCTCGTCTTCTTCGAGAACACCTACAAGGCGGGCCTGTCGCACGTCGGCATCTACGTCGGCGAGGGCCAGTTCATCAGCGCCGGTGGCGAGGAGGTCGTCGTCGGCCTCGACAACCTCAACGACACCTACTGGGCCACCCGCTACGTCACCGCCCGCCGCGTCGGGGGGTAGGGACCTTACCGCGTCCCGCGCCTATCCCCCGAACTGCCGGCCCATCCAGACGAAGAACGTCGCCCAGGCGCGCCAGGGGCGCCAGCGATCGGCGATCTCGCGGAGCTCCGGCTCGCTGGCGCGGCGGCCGAGGGCGGCGGCGCCGATGAGGAGTTGGAGGCTGACGTCGCCGGCCGGGATGACGTCGGGACGGCCGAGGCCGCGCATCAGGACGTACTCCGCCGTCCAGCGGCCGACGCCGTGCAGGCGGATCAATTCGGCGACGATCTCGTCGTCGGGCAGCGCGGCGAGCGCCGCCAGGTCGAGCCGGCCGCTCGCGATCTCCTCGGAGACGCCGATGACGTAGGTCGCCTTCTGGCGGCTGAACTGCTGGGCCAGTAGGAGGGCAGGGTCCAGCGCGGCAACGTCCTCCGGGCGCGGCAGGAGCGGGTAGCGCACGCCGTCGATCGTCAGCGAGCGGCCGGCCGTCTCGATCAGGCGCTCCTTCAGCCGCCGGGCGAATCCGACGTTGATCTGCTGGCCGAGGATCGCCCAGACGAGCGTCTCGTAGAGGTCGGGGATGACGACCGGCCGCATGCCGGGGTAGGGCGCGACCAGGGGGCGGAGGACGTCGTCGCTCGCCGCCAGCGTCTCGAATGCAGCCGGGTCGGCGTCGAGCGCGAAGACGCGGCGGACTACCCGTTCGGCGGCGTCGAGCGTCTCAGGGCCGACAACCTCTCCCGCCACCTCCAGCGCCAGCACTCCTGGCGCGGCGCCGGGGCGCAGTGTCACGAGCGCATCGCTGCCACCGAGTCGCAGCGCCCGTCGCCACGTCGTCGTCGCGAGGTCGATCCGTTCGAGCGTCGCGGCGGTCCAGCCGTGGATGTAGGCCAGAGCGAGGGGGAAGTCGAGCACGCCGGACGAGAGGATCTCCCGTCCGAGGCGTTGCGTCGGCTCCCCCTCACCGGCCATCAGTCGCCGGCCACGGCGGCGCGTTCGCGCTCCAGTAGCGCCTGCTTGCGCTCGACGCCCCAGCGGTAGCCGGAGAGGCTGCCGTCGCTGCGGACGACCCGGTGGCAGGGGACCGTCACCGCGGTCGGGTTCTTCGCGCAGGCCTGGGCGACGGCGCGGACGGCGCTCGGCTCGCCGATCATCCCGGCCACCTCAGCATAGGAGCGCGTGCTGCCGAGCGGGATGGCCCGCAGCGCCTCCCAGACGCGCCGCTGGAAGGCCGTGCCAACGACATCGAGCGGCAGGTCGAGCGACTCGCGCTTGCCGGAGACGTGGTCGAGCACGCGTGCCATCCAGTCGCCGATGCGCTCGTCATCGCGCTCGATCTCGGCGGCCGGGTATTCGCGCCGCAGCGCGTTCTCCAGCACGGCGTCGTCGTCGCCGAGGTAGATCGCCGAGACGCCGCGCTCGGTCGCCGCGACCAGTAGCCGGCCGAGCGAGCAGTCGCGGACGCTCCAGCCGATCCGCATCCCCCGCCCGCCCCGCCGGTAGGTGGCCGGGGTCATCCCGAGCTGGCCATCCGCGCGCTCGTAGAGCCGGCTGCTCGACCCGTAGCCCGCGCCGTAGAGCGCGGTCGTCACGTCGTCGCGCTCGCGGAGCTGCGTCTTCAGCGCCGCCAGCCGGCGGGCGTCGGCCCAGGCGCGCGGCGAGACGCCGGTGACACGGGTGAACGTGCGCTGCAGGTGGTGCGGGCTGAGCCCGACCGCCTTTCCCAGCTCGGCCAGCGTCACGGTGCGGTCGAGATTGTCGGCGAGGTAGGCGCAGGCGCGCTCGACCGCCGCCGCGGCCGGCGCGCGCTCGTCGCGCGGGCGGCAGCGCAGGCAGGCGCGGAACCCGGCTGCCTCGGCGGCGTCCGGCGCGTCGTAGAAGTCCACGTTGCGCCGGTACGGCCGGCGCGATGGGCAGGTGGGCCGGCAATAGATCCCGGTCGTCCTGAC
>DAOKZM010000223.1:0-5882 GCA_035325665.1 Thermomicrobiales bacterium
GGGACGAGGGCAAGCCGACGCTGATCGACTGGGAGTTCGCTCGCGACGGTGACCCGGCCGAAGACCTCGCCTACCTCACCAGCGAGGCGGGGCTCGATCCGGAGCATGTCGCCGACGTTGCCGAGGGGTACGTCGCGGCCGGCGGCGAGGCTTGGGCCTTCGCCCGGCTGCCGGTCTGGCTGCCGCTCGTCCGCCTCGACGCCGCACTCTGGTGGGCCGACTACTGGCTCGACCGCGGCATCGACCCGCTTTCGACCGACGAGGTACGGGCGAGGATTGAGGATTGAGGGACGGGGACGAGGGGGTGCTATTGTTAGTTCAGGCGTTCTCATAAGCATCGATCGAAGGTGACCGATGGCGATTCGCGTAACGACAACCCGGATGACGGTAGATGATCTGCTCAGGATGCCCGACGATGGTCGTCGGTACGAGCTTGACCGAGGAGAGCTGGTGCAGGCGCCGATGTCGAGCTTCAGAAGTAGTGAGATCGCCGGTGGAATCCTCGTGGCGTTGCGGACGTTCGCCTATCCTCGGAATCTTGGGCGCGTCGCTGGCGCCGATGGCGCTTATATCCTGGCGCGAGACCCCGACATCGTTCGCGTGCCGGTCGTGTCGTTCGTGCGGGCCGAGCGGATGCCGCCCGAGGAGCAATGGTCGCGCTTTCTGGAGCTGGCGCCGGACCTGGCAGTCGAGGTCATCTCGCCGTCCGATACCGTCCGCGACAGCCTCGACAAGGTCCGCGAGTACCTGGACGCGGGCGTCCAGCTCGTCTGGGTCGTCCAGCCCAGCCGCCGGATGGTGACCGTCTACTATCCCGACCGAACCGCGCGCCTCTACTACGACGACGCCACCCTCGACGGTGGTGACATCCTCCCCGGCTTCACCCTCTCCGTCGCCGATATCTTCGCCTGATCCCCCGACGCTACGGCGCGACCTCGACGCTGGCGTAGCCGCTGCGCTGGCTCTGCTGGCCGGCGATGGTGAGGCGCCAGATGCCGGGGGCGGCACCGGGCGGCAGAGTCACGGTGAGGGTCGCGTTGCCGGTGTCGTCGGCGGTCGCTTCGACACCCGCGCCGACCGCCGGGCCATTGTCCGGCGGGGTGCGGTGATCGGGTCGCCCGGCGCGACGGTGGCCGGCGTGAGCGCGACGGTCGCGGCCGGAGCCGGCCAGCCGACGACGAAGCGGCCGGCGGTCGCGGTCCGCTCGGCCGGCGGCAGCGGCGCGCCGGTGCTGGTGTCGGCGACCCAGACCGGCGGGTGGGTCGTGCTGGCCAGCGCGGCGAACAACTCCGCGTTGCTGGTGATGAACCAGTTGTCGGGGTGGTCGGAGAGGACGCGCAGCGCGTAGCCCGCGTTGAACCCCTCGCTTGGCTCGGGCGGCAGTAGGACCGGGATCAGGTCGTGCTCGTCCGGGGAGCCGGCCAGCGCCTCGCGCAGCACCACGCCGGCCTGGCGGGCGTCGGCGTCGGGGTACCAGGTTGGCGGGTCGGCCGTCGTCCGCGCGACGACGAGGCCGGCGACGGCGACCAGCGCCAGCGCCGCCAGCCGCGGCCAGGGAACCGGCAGCGCCACAACGACCGCGCCGAGGACAGGGAAGAGCAGGATGACGTTCGAGATCAGGTAGCGCTCGGCCCCCGGGCCCAGGTTGGAGAACCCGGCGCTGACGACCACCAGCGCCGCCGCCTGACCCAGCACCAGTGCCGGCAGCGGCCACCAGCGCGCCCGGCGGGCGAGCGTGTAGCCGGCCGCCAGCAGGCAGAGCCCGATCAGCAGCGGCGCAAGACGGAACGTCTCCTCGGGGTAGATCGTCAGTCTCCGTAGCAGCCCGGCCCCGGCATTGCCGACCTCGAGCGCCTCCTTGATCTCGGCCGTCTCGCGGGCGAAGGCCAGCGGGTCGCCGGTCCGCCGCCACCAGGTGACGATCCAGACCAGCGGGAAGAGGAGCGGCGCGCCGGCCAGCGCCGCGACGCGCGGGGTGAGCAACCCGCGCTGCCAGGCGACGAGCACGACCAGACCGGCGAACACCCCAGCGTAGAACCAGCCCTCGTAGCGCGCCATCGTCGCCAGCAGCAGCCCGGCCGCCGCCAGCGCCAGCCAGCGCTGGCGCGGCTCGCGCAGCCAAAGCGCCAGCCCCAGGACGCCGGTCGAGAGGGTCGCATGGAAGAGCGGCTCGGCCATGCCGGAGATCCCCATCCAGACGACCCAG
Organism: Thermomicrobiales bacterium; assembly: GCA_035325665.1. Lineage (GTDB taxonomy): Bacteria > Chloroflexota > Chloroflexia > Thermomicrobiales > CFX8 > JAMLIA01. The sequence goes on from DAOKZM010000223.1 coordinate 2,207, forward strand.
GGGAAGACCGCGCCCAGCCCGGCCGCGACCAGGCCGGCCAATCGCCCGCCGAGCATGCGGCCGATGAGGTACAGGTTGGCCAGCAGGACGAGCGTGAGCAGCGCGTCCACCACGCGTGGGGTGACGCGGAGCGAGTCGTGGATCGCCAGCGCCGCGCCGAACAGCCAGGTCTGCAGCGGCAGCCAGACGTCCAGCTCCCAGCGCGGGGCCGCCAGCCACTCGTGGCCGCGGATGATTCGCGTGTAGCCGTCGGCGTTGTATTCGAGGAAATCACGCCGGAGGACGGCCGCCGTCAGCGCCAGCCAGGCGAGGCCGGTCAGCGCCAGCGCCAGCCAGGCCGGGATGCGCTCCAGCGTCCGCAGCGCGTGGGTCGCCAGGTCCCCGGCGTGCCGTGCGGGCGTCCCCCCAGCCTCCGTTGTGGCCGCGCCCGGTGCCCTCATGCGCCAGAGTATACCCACCGGCCGGTGGCGCCCCACTTGACTCAACGGCACAAACATGGCTGTATTGGGGCGAGCCGACGGAGGTATACGTACATGAGGCATCTTGCGGGCGACGTGACCATCGTGTAGCGTGAGCAACGCATCCACATGCCGTCCTGACGGGGAAGGGGCGGCGCCGATCGGTCGTTTACCGATACGTCGGACGTGAGGATGGGGAGGTCAGTAATGACTGATGGTCTGTACCGAACGGCCCGGCCGGGCCTCGTAGGCCGGAAGGGACTCGTCTCACTGACCGCGATCGTTGCCGCGCTGGCACTGATCGCGGTCAGTCTGTTTAGTGCCGCTGCCGTCGCGCCGGCCAACCCGGAGTTCGAAAAGACCTGGGCGCGGACCGACAAGCCGGTCGCCGACATCGGCGAGGGCCGCACCTGGATGTGGGGTCCGGCGGCCAACACCAGCGCGATGCAGGAGGACTACGCCGAATCGCCCGGCGGCAAGCGTACCGTCCAGTACTACGATAAGGCCCGGATGGAGATCAACAACCCCTCCGGCGATAAGTCGTCGCTCTGGTATGTCACCAATGGCCTGCTCGTGCGCGAGATGACCTCCGGCCAGGTGCAGGTCGGCGACGCCGCCTTCGAGCCGCACGCGCCGGCCGATAACATCAACGTCGCCGGTGATCCGGACGATCCGAACGGGCCGACTTACGGCTCGTTCGCGAAAGTGCTTGACGCCGAACCTCTGGGGGTCGGGTCGGGCGACGACTTTGTCGGCATCAGTTGGTCGATCGACCGGGCCGGCAACGTCACCCACGACAAGCGCTGGTGGAGCGACTACGGAGTGACGACCGCGTACCACGAGGTCATGACGAATCACACCATCGCGCGGCCGTTCTGGGATTTCATGAACTCGACCGGCGCCGTCTACGAGGACGGTCAGTACATCGAGGACTATCTGTTCGTCAATCCCTTCTACGCGACCGGCTATCCGATCAGCGAGGCCTACTGGGCCAACGTCAAGGTCGCCAACGCGCAGAAGGACGTCCTGATCCAGTGCTTCGAGCGCCGCTGCCTGACCTATACGCCGTCGAATCTGGACGGTTGGAAGGTCGAGGCCGGCAATGTCGGTCAGCACTACTTCCGCTGGCGCTATGACATGACGCCGCCGACTCCGCCGTCGCCGACGCCGTCGCCGACTCCCGGCCCGGCGCCGGATGTCGAGGAGGCGGTCTACGCCGCCAGCCTAACCGGCGCGAACGAGATCCCGGCCGTCGATACCGACGCAACGGCCAGCGCATATTTCTACGTCCACGCCGACGGCAGCGCGATCGACTACTCGATCAGCGTCAACGGCCTGGCGAACGCGACCGCGGCGCACATCCACGACGGGACCGCCAACGAGAACGGCGACGTGGTCGTCACGCTGTTCACGAGCAGCACGCCGGTGACGGTGAACGGCGCCCTCGCCAGCGGCACGATCGCCGCCGACGACCTGCCCGAGGGCTGGACGATTGCCGACCTGGCCGCCGGGATGGCCGACGGCACCCTCTACGTCAACATCCACACGACCGAGCACGCCGCTGGCGAAATCCGTGGCCAGCTCGGCGCGCTGGGCGACACCGCGTTCAGCGCGGTCCTGCTCGGCGCGAACGAGGCGCCGCCGAGCGGCTCGACCGCGGTCGGCGCGCTCGCGCTGGCCTACGATGCGACCGACGCGACGCTCGACTTCCAGCTCTACGTCCTGAACATGACCAACATCACCATGGCGCACATCCACGCTGGCGCGGCCGGCGTGAACGGCCCGGTCGTCGCGCCGCTCTTCACCTCGCAGCAGCCGGTGGCTGGCCCGTTCAACGGGATGCTCGCCGAGAGCACGCTCGACGCGGGTGATCTCCAGGGCCAGACGATGCCGCATCTCGTCTACCTGCTGCTGACCCAGGGCGCCTACGGGAACGTCTACTCGGTCGATCACCCGGGCGGCGAGATCCGTGGCCAGATCCAGGTCGGCGGGCAGACGGACGTCAGCTCGGCGACGTACATCGCGGACCTGGACAATACCGTGGTGACTGACTTCACGTCGATCTACATGCCAATCGAGACCGACGCCTCCGGCCTGGCGCTGTTCTGGCCGAACGACGGCGGGACGGCGCTCAACTACATCGTCATCGCCACCAAGATCGACCGCGTCCTCGAGGCGAACCTGCTGATCGACAACGACGCGACCTCCGGGGAGGCCGTCGCGACGCTGCTCGACTCGACCGCGAACGCGACCGGCGCGGTCGATGGCGTCCTCGCCAGCGGCAGCCTCGACGACGGCGACATCTTCGGGCCGCTCAGCGGCAGCGGCATCAGCGGCCTGCTCGACGCGATCGACGCCGGCGACATCTACGTCAGCGTCCGGACCATCGATAACCCGGCCTCGGACATCTGGGGCCTGGTCGAGCCGATCTCCTGACGCGATCCCTCCCCCGCCCTTCCCTGTGACGGGGGGAAAGGAACGGCACTCGAACCCTGCCGCCCAGGACACCCCCTCTCCCAGCATTGGGAGAGGGGGCGGGTGGGAGAGGGGGCAGGGGGTGAGGGCCATCCCCCGCGTCCCGACCGTACTGGCACACGACCTGCAGGTTCTTCCGCACCCCCTTGCGTGCTGATTGAGGACGCATCACAGACCTGTCACGAACATCTGTGAGTAAGGAAATCCGGTGTGATTCCCCTGTCCGGCGCGGTACGGTTGCCGCCCGGCCGTCAGGGGCGGCCGGCATGTTGGTGAGCGGACGACGGCGTCCGCTTGATCTTGTCCGCCGAACGTCGCCCGCCAACGGCGGAGAGGGTGGCGGGAAGGCGAAGGAGAGGATGGTCGGATGCGGCAGCGCATCATGACAGCTCTGGCTCTGATCGCCGGCTTGGCAATAGTGGCCCTTGCCGGCGCGCAGCCAATACGCGCCTATCACGAGGGTGACGACGCCCACCACCCGTTCGCGGACCCCGCCTTCAAGGCGACCTGGGACCGCTCGGACGCCAACGTCACGCCGGGCGGCGCCGAGACGTGGCTCTGGGGACCGGAGCCGTATACCGAGGGCATGCAGGAGGACTACGCCGAATCGCCGGGCGGCGAGCGGCTGGTCCAGTACTTCGATAAGAGCCGGATGGAGATCAATCACCCGGCCGGCGACGCCGACTCAGTCTGGCACGTGACCAACGGCCTGCTGGTCGTCGAGATGGTCGAGGGCTGGTACC
>DAOKZM010000224.1:0-5869 GCA_035325665.1 Thermomicrobiales bacterium
ATTCTGCCGCTGCTGGTCGGGCTGGGCAAGGCGGCCGAGCTGGCGTACACCGGCGCGCGGATCGGCGCCGAGGAGGCGCGCGAGATCGGGCTGGTCAATCGCGTCGTGCCGGCCGATGACCTGGTGCTGGCGACGCTGGCCTGGGCCGAGGAGCTGGCCGCGTTGCCGACCCGTGCGATCGGCCTGACCAAGCGCGGCTTCAACCGCGCCCTCCTGCCACAGCTCGAGGAGCACCTGGCGCTGGAGGCCGACCTGATGGACGAGGCCGGCCGCACGGCAGACCACCGCGAGGGGGTCATGGCGTTCCTCGAGAAGCGGGAGCCGCGGTTCATCGGGTGGTAGGGACGCGGGGTGTAGAAGTGTATCGCCACGCCTGGCGACCACAAGGTTCGCCCCTACGAGCAGGCCCACGCCCCACGTCCCACGTCCCACGTCCCGCCGCGTGGCATCCGGTGTGCTGCTAGCGGCGACACCGAAAGGAGTCGCCGGATGATGACCGTCATCACCGAGACCAAGGTCAAGGCCGGGCGCGAGGCGGCGTGGGATGCTGCGTACCACGAGCGGGCGGCCGACGCCCGCAAGCAGGACGGCTGGGTGGACCTGCACCTGCTCGTGCCGGAGGGCGACCCAACTGCGCGTGTCGTCGTCGGCACCTGGCGCGACAAGCAGGCCTGGCAGCGCTGGCATCAGACCGAGACGTTCCAGCGCACGCGCGAGGCGCTCGACGCCGCCTCCGACGGTGGGAGCGGCGAGGACCGCTGGTACGAGGTCGTCGAGCAGAAGTCGTCGTAACCGTCAGTCGAGCTGTCCCGAGCGCGCCATCGCGCCGATCGTCGTCAGGATCAGCCGCGTCGCGACGAGCGCGGTGTGACCGTTGATGTCCATCTCCGGCGCGTACTCGACCACGTCCAGCCCAGCGATCCGGCCGCGCGCGGCCAGTCCGGTCAGCAGGTCGGCCAGCTCGTCGTAGCGCAGGCCGCCCGGCGCTGGTCCGGTGACACCCGGCGCGACCGACGGGTCCAGCCCGTCCAGGTCGATCGTGATCAAGTACGGATGCTCAGACGGGATGCGGCCCAGCAGCCACTCGACGCCCTGGCGGCGGACCTCGCCGGCCGTCACCAACAGGTTGCCGTTGTCGCGGGCGTCCTGCACGTCGCCCGGGCGGGCGCTGCCAACGCCGCGCAGCCCGACCTGGACGATCTTCGCCACCCACGGCATCTCGGACGCCCGGCGGATCGGGCTGGAGTAGCCCTCACGGACGCCGTCGAGCTCGTCGCGGAAGTCGAGGTGGGCGTCCACCTGGACGAGCGTCAGCGGCCCGTGCTCCTCGAAGCCGCGGAAGAAGGGGATTGGCGCCGAGTCGTCGCCGCCGAGCATGACCGGCACCGTGCCGCGCGCGAGGATCTGGCGCGTCGCCGCCGTCGCCCGCGCCGAGTTGCCGGGGATGTCGAGCGGGTCGGCCGCCACGTCGCCGCAGTCGACGATGCGGAGGTCGCGCCCGTCCAGCAGCGGGCCGTCGAGGTCGAAGTCGTAATGCTCGATGAACCGCTCGTAGCCGAACTTGAGCGATTGCGCCCGGAGTGCGGCTGGGGCAACCGAGCACGGGCCGGCCACTCCGGCCATGCCGTACGGCACGCCATAGGGAATGCCCAGCACGGCGACGTGGGCGTCGAGCGCCGCCAGGTCGCCCGCCAGTGGCGCGTTCAGGAAGGTCGCCCCGCCAGCCGGGGGCGTGGTCAGCGCAGTGCTCATGGGATCATCCCCTCGTTATCCGTGTGCCCTTCCCGTGCAGGGAGAGCGCCACGCGAGCCCGCTCGTGGGGCGCCCTCCCGCGTCAGGATGACGACCATCGCGGGAGCGCAGCGATCCGTCGGCGTCCGCGGCCTACGACGGACGAACACAAGATTCGCCCCTACGATCCCGCGTCCCGAACGACGTACCGCTCGCCGTCCTGGTGAATCCGCCCATCCTCGACGAGCTTGTCGAGGTTGGCCTGGAGGGTGCTGCGGGCGGCGAAGGAGAGGTGGTCAAGGATGCCGGGGTAGATGACCGGCAAGAGCTCCTTGGCAGTCGCCGATCCGGCGGCCACGGCGGCGTAGACCTCCTCCTCGCGCGCCAGCCGGTGTTCGATGTATTCCTCGATCTTCGCCCGCGTGATGGGGATGACCGGGCCGTGGCCGGGGCAGGTCAGGGAGAACGGCGCGGCGTCGTCGGCGGCCAGCAGCCGGCGGAGACTGTCGATGTACTGGCGCATGCTGCCGTTGGGCGGGAAGATGCCGACGCTGCCGAAGCCGGAGATCATGTCCCCGGCGATCAGCACGCGGCTGCGCGGCTCGACGACGCAGACGTGGCCGGGGGAGTGGCCGGGGGTGAAGATCGTCTCGACCGCGAAGCCGTCTCCCTCGATCGTCTCGCCGTCCTCGATCCAGTGGTCCACCACCAGCCCGTTGCCGAAGCGCTCGATCTGCGCCTTCTCCAGCGGGTGCGCCCAGACTGGCGCGCCGGTGACCTGGCGCAGCATCGCGGCGTTGCCGACATGGTCGGGGTGGCAGTGGGTCAGGACGATGCGGGTGATGCGCGAGAGGCCGATGCCACTGGCGGCGATGGCGTCGAGCAGGGCTGCCTGGCTGCCGTGGTCACCGGTATCGACCATCATCAGCGGCCCGCCCTGTTCCACATATCCCAGCAGAAACACATTGGTCGGCTGGCCGGCCATCATGCCGGTGTTGGGAACGCCGAACATGAGGATGTTGGGCGCGTCATCGGGGAGGGTGCCCGCTGAGTCGACGCCGGAGGGGTCGCGGTGGAAGATGTGGGCCGTCACCGGCTCGAAGTGCGGCGTGGCGTCGTCGCGGACCTGGACTGGCAAGCCCTCCCAGCGGCCGCCCTGGTGGTAGCGCGCGTAGCGCTCGTCGTCGCTCACCGGGCCTCCTTCGCGGTGGTGAGGTTGTCGACGAACACCGGCGCCTCGAAGTAGCGGATGACGGGAGGCGTGCCATAGAGCGCGGCCGCTTTCGCCTTCCACTCGTCGGTGTAGACTGCCTCGGCCGCCGCTCGCGACTCCCAGAGGTAGAAGCCGCCCAGGTCGGCGCCATCCTCGGCGTAGATGTAAGCCTTGGCGTGCAGCCCCTCGCGCCCGCGGTAGTTGGGCGCGGTCGTGTTGAAGCGGCTCAGCGCGTCGTCGAGCGTCATCCCGGAGTCGTTCCCAAACAGCACCAGCGCGGCGATCATCGTCGTCTCCCTCCCGCGGCTGCCCCGGCCGGTTCGTCGCCCGGATGATATCAGGCGGGTGGTGGCCCACCCGCGCGCTCCTGGCAGGTTGCCGATATGATGGAGGCGCGACGGCGGCACGAACGAGACGAGGTCGAGGATGATTCACGGCGAAGCGACACGACGCATCGGCATGGTGACGATCGGGCAGGCGCCGCGCGACGATGTCGTGCCGGCGATGCGCGCGTATCTCCCCGCCGGGCTGGAGATCGTCGAGCGTGGCGCGCTGGACGGGCTTGGACGAGACGAGACTAGGCCGTACTGGGCGGGCGAGGGTGAGGTCGGGATCGTCACCCGACTGCGCGACGGCTCGTCAGTCCTGCTGTCGCACGCGAGGATCCTGCCGGCCATGCAGGCGACGACGGACGCGCTGGTCCGCGACGACGGCGCCGAGCTGGTCGTCGTGCTCTGCGGGGCCGACTGGAGCGCGCTGCGCTCGGAGCGGCTGATCGTCAACCCGGGGACGCTCTTCCCGGGGGTGATCGGGTCGCTAGCGGCCGGCCGGCGGCTGGGGATCATCAAGCCCGACGCCGGCCAGGTCGAGAAGGAGCGTGCTCGCTACTCCCGGCTCGGCATCGACGCGACCGTCACCGCGGCGTCGCCCTATGGCGGGGACGAGCGGCTGGAGCTCGCCCGCGCGGCGGCGGAGCGGCTGCGCGAGGCCGGCTGCGAGCTGGTCTGGATGACCTGCGTCGGGATGGACGGACCGATGCGCGACATCGTGGCCCGGACGACCGGCGTGCCGGTCATCCTCGCCCACGCGCTGCTGGCGCGCATCGTCACCGAGCTGCTGGAGGGCGCGGCCATCGGCGCGGCGGTCTGAACGAATGGAAGCCACGGGGAGGAGCCAGTCATGAGTATCGACAGCACCCGGCAGGTCGCCGACGCGCTGGCGGCGGACGTCTCGGCCGAGCGGCTGCAGGAGCACCTGAACGTCTTCGCGACGCTGTTTCGCGACTCCGGCACGGCCGACGAGCGCCGCGCCGCCGAGTACATTCGCGACCGGATGGCCGAGTACGGCGTCCGGACCGAGATCCTGGAGTTCGACTCGCTGATCTCCTGGCCGCGCGAGGGGACGCTGGCGGTGCTGGACGGGCAGGGGAACGAGGCCGAGCAGGTCGCGGCCCGCACGCGCTCGTTCGGCGCGTCCACTCCGGAGGGCGGGGTCGACGCCGAGCTGGTCTTCGTCCCCTTCGAGCAGCCCGAGGCGGGCGCGATGATCTTCTCGCATCGCGCCGTGGCCGGCGACTATCGCGGGCTGGACGTGCGCGGCAAGATCGTGCTGACGATGGACGGCGGGCCGGACGGCATTCGCCGCGCCGAGGAGCGCGGCGCCGCCGGCCACATCCACATCTGGCCGTCCGACGAGGCGGTCATCCACGAGATGATCGGCGCCAGCGTCTGGGGCACGCCGACCCCCGAGTCGGCCAGGCGGCTGCCGTCGATCCCGGTCCTCGGCGTCGGCAATGCCGACGGCATGCGGCTGGCCGGGCAGTGCCAGTCCGGGACGATGCGGGTGCGGATGACCTCCAACGTCCATACCGCCTGGATGCGGCTGCCGCTGGTCGTCGCCGACGTCGCGCCGGGGGCCGGCGACGCGGACGGCCGCTTCCTGCTGGTCGGCGCGCACATCGACTCGTGGTACGAAGGAGTCACCGACAACGCTACCGGCGACGCGGCGCTGATCGAGGCGGCGCGCGTGCTGCAGGCGCATCGCGACGGGCTGCGCTACGGCGTCCGCTTCGGCTGGTGGCCGGGTCACTCGACCGGCCGCTATTCCGGCTCGACCTGGTACGCCGACACGCGCTTCGCCGAGCTGCGCGAACGCTGCCTCGGCTACCTCAACATCGACTCGCCGGGCGTCCGCGAGACGGAGATCTTCGACTGCCGCTACAACATGGCCGAGGTCGAGCACATCACCCGCGACGTCGTCGAGCGCCTGTCGGGCCAGCAGCCGAACATCCGCCGGCCGCTCAAGGCGGGCGACCAGTCGTTCCTCGGCGTCGGGCTGCCCAGCCTCGGCGCCTTCCGCATGCTGCCGACCGACCACCCGGACCGCAAGGCGGTCGGCGGCTCTGGCGGGGCGTACTGGTGGCACTCGCCGGAGGACACGCTCGACAAAGCCGACGCGGACATCCTGGCCGACGACGCCCGCATCTACGTCAGCATGACCGCTGCGCTCTGCGTCCCCGAGCGCCACCCCTACGACCTACGGGCCTCGGCCAATGACTTCCTGGCGCACCTCGGCGAACTGCAGAAGGTCGCCGGCCAGCACCTCGACCTGACCGCGGCCCTGAATGCCGCCGGCCGCTACCGTGACGCCGCCGAGCGCCTTGTCGCCGCGGCCGATTCGGTGGAGTCTGCCGCCTACAACGACGCCGTCGTCCGCGTTACCCGCATCGTCAACCCGGCCCTGTTCACGATCGACGGCCCATACGAGGTCGATCCGGCGCTGCAGATGCCGGTCCTGCCGGGCCTGGCCCCGCTGCGCGAGCTGGCGACGATGGACCCCGAGTCGGACGAGTACCGCTTCCTACGCACGGCGCTGGTGCGGCAGCAGAATCGGGTCGAGGACGCGCTGGTGGCGGCGGTGCGGGAG
>DAOKZM010000225.1:0-2944 GCA_035325665.1 Thermomicrobiales bacterium
CCGACCTGATCTCGCCATGGCTACCTTGATCCTCTAACAATACGCATCACCCGTCAGAGGGCGCCCCGTCCTCCCCTGTGAAGGGAGGGAAGCGACAAATCGGCAGTATCGGGAGTCGATCCCCGACACCCCTCTCCCCACGGGCGGGAGCCCTCTGGGCAGCGCCGGGGGTGAGGTCCCTCCCGCGTCCCGCGTCCCGCCGCCCATCACCAGCCCACCGCGTAGGCTTCGGCGCGAGCGTCGGCCCCGGCTTCGAGGGTGCCGGAGTCCGGGTAGTTGCGAATGGCGCAGACGTTGCCGGCGATACGGGTCCACTCCGGCCACCACTCGACGTCGTGGCCGCGGGCGGCCAGGTCGTCGCCGACCGCGCGGGGGATGCGCGCCTCGAGGTTCAGCCGGCCCGGCCGGTAAGTGTGCGGCCAGAACGACTCGGGGTAGCTGAACGTGCCGAAACGCGGCGCCTCGATCGCCTGCTGGACGTCCATGCCAAAGTCGACGATGTTCACCAGCACTTGCATCATCGACTGCGGCTGCATGTCCGCCCCGGGCGTTCCGAACGGCATGAACAGCTCGCCGTCGCGGAAGGCCATCGCCGGGTTCGGCGTCAGCCGGGGCCGCTTACGTGGCGCCAGCGACGAAGCGTGGTCCGGGTCGAGCCACGACTGCGAGCCACGGCCGGAGCAGAGCAGCCCGAGGCCCGGCACGATCGGCGTGCTGCCGATTCCGTCGCTCGGCGTCGCCGAGAAGGCATTGCCCTCCTCGTCCACCGCGCAGACGTACGACGTGTCCGGCTGCAGCGCTACGCTGCTGCGCGCGGCGTCCGGAGTCACGCTGGCGGCGTAGCCGTCGATCCGGCCGGCCGGCGGCATCGCGCCGAATGCCCGGCGCGGGTCGATCTCACCGCGGCGCTGTCTCGCGTAGGCGCCGGACAGCAGCGTGTCGATCGGCACGTCGTTGAACTCGGGGTCGCCGTAGTAGCGCTCGCGGTCGGCGAAGGCGAGGTTGAACGCCTCGCTGAACAGGTGGATGTAATCGGCGCTGTTGTGGCCCAGCGCTCGGAGGTCGTCGCCCTCCAGCATCGCCAGCACCTGCAGGTTGACCGGCCCCTGGCACCATGGGCCGCAGGCGTAGACATCCAGCCCGCGGTAGCCGACCGCCAGAGGCCGTTCGACCTCGGAACGGAACTCGGCCAAATCGGCCTCGTCGATGAAGCCACCCTCGCGCTGGATGAACGCGGCGATCTCCTTGCCGATCTCGCCGGCGTAGAACTCGTCGCGCGCCGCCTCGACGCCGGCCGCGCGTCCGCGCCCGCTGGCGCGCTCCTCGGCGGCCGCCATGCGCAGGAACGTGTGGGCCAGGTCAGGCTGACGCAGAACCGAGCCGACCTTCGGGGCCTCGCCACCGGGCAGGAAGATCTCCGCCGTGGACGGCCAGGCCGCGAGCTGGTCGCGCTCCTTGGCAATGTTGCGGTGCAGCGACGGGTAGACGACGAAGCCCTCCTCGCAGAGCTCGATCGCCGGCTGGACCACCTCGCTGAAGGTGAGCTTGCCGTAGCGGGCCAGCGCCGTCAGCCAGCTATCGGGCGCGCCGGGGACGACCGAGCGCTTTACCCCGACCGGGATCTCGCCACCCTCGCGCTCCAGGAAGTGCTCCAGCCGCGCCGCGCGGCCCCAATAGCCCAGTCCGGAGATGGAGACGAGATCGCCGCTCGCCTTGTGGTAGACGATTAGCGGCGCTACCCCGCCGAAGCTGCACAAGTCGGGCAGCAGGACATCGATGCAGATCCCGGCCGCGACCCCGGCGTCGATGGCGTTCCCTCCCCGACGCAGCATGCGCATCCCCGCCTCGGTCGCCAGGTAGTGGCCGGAGGCGACCGCCGCGTGGCGGGCGAGGATCGGCGGGCGGTGGGACGTCCGGACGGGTGCTGGTGCGATAGCCATGCGCGGCCCCCTCATCGTGCGTGGCGGCCCGGGCGGTCGCCAATAACTGGTGTCCGTCTCGTCCCCATGCTAACGCACCCCGCGTCCGATCAGGAGACGGTGACCTGCGACCCACGCTCGGTCTTGACGACGTCGATCCGTGTTGGAAACAGCTCACGGATCTCGCCGATGTGGGTAATGACCAGAATTGTCCGAAAGTCTCCCTCGATCGAACGCAACGCCTCGATCAGCCCGTCGCGACCGCGGCTGTCCTGGGTGCCGAAGCCCTCATCGATGACGAGCATGTCGATGCTAGCGCCCGCGCGGCGCGCAAGGAGCTTCGACAGCGCCACGCGCACCGCGAAGTTGACCCGGAACGCTTCGCCGCCGCTGAAGAGGGAGTAGGGCCGCTCGCCGGCCTCGTCGCGAATGATGATGTCGAGCGTCTCGATGATCGAGTCCCGCGACTGCGCCTGGCGCTGCGAGCGGAACGACACCTCGAGCTGGCTGGAGGACATCTGCCGCAGCAGCCGGTTGGTCTCGTCTTCCAGCTCCGGCAACACACCCTCGACGATCATGGCCTGGATGCCATTGCGGCCGAAGGCATCGACCAGCGCCTTCGTCGCGCCGTGGTCGAGCGCCAGCGCCGTCGCGTCCTTGTCCAGATCGTCGCGGCGGTCCTGCAGGCGGTCCAGGTCCGCGATCCGTCCCTGGAGACGACCCTGCCGCTCGATCAGCGCGTTCTTCTCGCGGGTCATCGCGCTCACGGCATCGGCTGCCGCATCGCAGCGATCGCGGAGGCTTGGGTCGCGTGGGTTGTCCTGCCGCATCTGCTCCAGCGACCGGAGCGACTCGGCATGATTCCGCTCGCGCTCGGCGATCGTCGTAGAGATCTCGGCGATGAGCGCCTCCGCCTGGCTGGCGCCGGCCCGCGCCTCGTCCAGGCCGGCCTTTCGCTCGGCGAACGGGGCGCAGTCGCGCTCCATCCGCGCGGCGTGCCGAGCCGCCTCTGCGTCGTAGCCAAT
>DAOKZM010000225.1:2974-3324 GCA_035325665.1 Thermomicrobiales bacterium
GGCTGCGTCGAGTCGTGCTCGTGCCTCGGATGCGAAGTCGCCAGCGGCGAGCAGCGCCTCGAGACGCTTCACCTCAGCCTCGGACCGAACCTTCGCCTGCATGGCCGTCTCGCGCTCGACGAGCTGGTCGGTAATCTGTCCGATCAGCGCGATGCGACCGGCATTGTCTTTCGCGGTTCGCTGGAGAGTCTGTTGCTCAGCTTTCAGCTGCTCACCCTGCTCCTTGAGCCGCCGCAGCGCCTCCTGGTTCGCCCGCCGCATCTCGCGCCGGGATCGTCCATCGCAGAGCCAGCCCTCGCGGATGTGATCGCGGTCGTGCTCGCTGAGCGGCCGGCGGCAGGTCGGGCATT
>DAOKZM010000225.1:3334-5862 GCA_035325665.1 Thermomicrobiales bacterium
GCTGGCGATTCTCGGCATCAATGTGTGAGTAATGCCGGCGCAGTCCGTCGAGCTCCGCGTCAAGCTGGGTCAGCCGCAAGGTGGGGTCTCCGGCCGCCTCCAACTCGGCCCGCAGGGTCGCAAGTCGCGCCGACTGCTCCTCGAGCCTGGCGATGCGCTCAGAGGCTGCCCGCGCCTCGAGCCGCGCGGCGTCGGACGCGCGCCGCAGCGCGGCCTCCTCGGCGTCGATCGTGCGCTGGGCCTCATGGGCGATTTGCAGCTGGGCCTGGTCGTCGCGGCCAAGCGCCGCCAGACGCCCAACCTCCGCGCGCCAGTGCTGCAGCGCGGACCAGCCCTGCTCGATCTCATCCGCATGCGCGAGCGTCGTGACGAGGCGATCGCGGCGGAGCTGCTGCTCGGCCAACCGCGATCGCAAGCCCTCCAGCGCCTGCTCCTCGCGGGCGGCTCTCGCGGCGAGGTCATCGATCTGGCGCTGGACCAGGTCCTCACGCTCGAGCTGCGATCGCAGCGACTGGGCAAGCTGCTCGGCGAGGTCCAGCTTCTGACCGAGGTCGGTCAGCTCGATCATCGCCACCTCGAGCTCGTCCAGCACCGACGCTCGCTCGGCCAGCTCGGTGTCGAGCTCCGCCATCTTGCCCTGGATTTCCGACAGGCTCTCGCGCAGCGCGCGCTCCTCCTGACGTGCCATCTGGCTAAGGTCGTCGTACTCCTGCAGATTGAGGATGTCGCCGAGGATCTTCTTGCGCTCGCCTGGCGGCTTTTCGGTAAACGCGTCCGCCTTGCCCTGCAGGATGAAAGCCGAGTGGACGAACGTGTCGTACTCCATGCTCAACAGGCGGCTGACCTTCTCCTGCGAATGCCGGATCGAGTCGCCGGTGATCGACGCCCAGTCCTCGTCCCCCGGCATGCGGACGTCGAGCTCGATCGTGTGGCGGCCCGCGCCGGCCGTCGAGCGCCGGCGGAAGACGCGATACTCGCGGTCGCCGAGCCGAAAGACAAAGGTGACCTCCATCTCGACGGCGCCGATCGAGACGACATCCCGGTCGCTGCTGGCCCTCGTCTTGCCCCAGAGCGCCCAGGTGATCGCGTCGAGCAGGGCGGACTTGCCGGCCCCGTTGTCACCCGAGAGGCAGGCGATGCGGATGCTTGAGAAGTCGATCGTCGTCTCGTCGCGATAGCTGAGGAAGTTCTTCAGGGTAAGCTGTAGCGGAATCATGGCACTCTATCTACGCCGGTCTTGCGACCGGAAAAGCCCGCCGGTATCGCTCAAGTATACTGCGATTGACCGCGAACGAACGCGAAGAGAGTTAGGCCACCCCCTGCCGATGCTGGACATCGCCTGGCGCCTGCTGGTCGTCCTGCTGCTCGTCTTCCTGAATGCTTTCTTCGTCGCGGCGGAGTTCGCACTGGTGAGCGTGCGGCGGACGCGGATCGAGCAGCTCGCCGCCGAGGGGAACATGATGGCGCGGATCGTCCGCCGCGCGCTGGGCGACCCGAACCGGTTCATCTCGGCCGCGCAACTCGGCATCACGATGGCCAGCCTGGGGCTCGGCTGGGTCGGCGAACCGACGCTGGCGGGACTGATCGGGCCGGCGCTGGAATCAATCCTGCCGCACCGGATCGTGTTCGTCACGTCGCACGGTGTCGCGATCTTCATCGCCTTCGCCCTGATCACGCTCCTCCACCTCGTCCTCGGCGAGCAGGTGCCGAAGATGCTGGCGCTCCAGCGTTCCGAGCCGGTCATCCTGGCAACGGCGCAGGTCACCGAGCTGGTCTCAATCGTCTTCCGGCCGTTTATCTCGGTCGTCTACTGGGCGACCGAGCTCGTCCTGCGCGCGCTCGGGCTGCGCTACGAGGGGGAGAAGCACCTCGTCTACACGGTCGAGGAGCTGGAGATGCTCGTGACCGCGTCGGCCGAGGGCGGCCAGCTCGACGAGAGCGAGCAGGAGATGATCCACCGGGTCTTCAACTTCGCCGACCTGACTGCCCACCAGGTGATGGTCCCGCGGACGGAGATCGTCGGCGTCCCGGTCCAGATCACCCTCCCCGAGCTGACCAGTCTGGTCGCCCGCGAGGGCCGCTCGCGATTCCCAGTCTACCGCGGCTCGATCGACGATATCGTCGGCATCGTCTACGTCAAGGACATCATCAAGGCCATCCGGCGCGGCGGAGCCGACGCGTTCGACGTCCGGACGATCACCCGCGAGGCGCTGATCGTGCCGGAGAGCCTGGCAGTGGACGAGCTGCTGGCGGACATGAAGGCGCGGCGGATGCATATGGCGATCGTCATCGACGAGTTCGGCGGCACTGCCGGCCTGATTACGCTGGAGGATATCCTCGAGGTCATCGTCGGCGAGGTGCAGGACGAGTTCGAGCGCCCGGAGACCGACATCGACGTCGCCCCCGACGGGTCTGCGCGCGTCAACGGGCTGGTGCTGATCAATGAGTTCAACCGGCGGCTGAATGCCGCGATCGACGATCCGAGCTTCGATACGATCGGCGGCTTCGTCGTCGGCCGCATCGGCCGC
>DAOKZM010000226.1:0-1485 GCA_035325665.1 Thermomicrobiales bacterium
CCGGTCCGGATCTCGTTCTCGGCGGCGCGCGCTTGGGCTAGCGCGCGGTCGGGCGTCGTCGTGCGAAAAGCGTTGAGCACCGGATTGGCGCGCTCGATCGCTGCCAGCGACAGCTCGGTGAGCTCGACCGGCGACACCTCGCCGGATTGAATCAGCCGGCTGACCTCGACGATCGAACGACGCAGGAGGGCAGCGTCAGCCACGGTGCGCCTCCCCGGTCGTCGTCGTGACGAGGTCGAGGTAGTCTGGGATCTCGACGCCGGTCACGATCCGGTCGATCAGCGCCTCGACTGTCACTGCGCGGGCGAGGAAGCCGCGCTCGGCTGTCCGCTCGATATCCTCGTCGGAGAGCTGGATGCCAGCCGCCCTGGTCGCGGCCTTCCAGCGCTCGATCATCGCCCGCTCGTGTTCGCTCGTCATTACCCCTCCAGCCCCCGGCTAGCTCGTCGCGTCCCCGGGCTGCGCGATCGGCGTGTCGGCCCGATTGCCCCACTCGCCGAACGACAGGTCGTAGGTGGCGATCTTCTCATACCCCATCAGGGCGAGGACGTAGACTCCGTGCGCCGCACGGATCCCGCTTTGTCAATAGGGGACGACCGCCTTGCCGCGGGAGACGCCGTGCGCGTCCAGCAGCGCGGCGATCTGTCCGGCCGGCTTGAAGCGCGCCGACTCCTGCCAGTCCACGAAGTGCTTCCACTCGATGTGGACCGCCCCGGGGATGTAACCCTCGCGCTGGTTCCGCGGAGATGCCGGCGTCCCGGCCCATTCGAGGTCGCTGCGGACATCGAGCGCGACGAAGTCGTCGTCGCCCAGTCGCGGCAGGATGACGTCGCAGTTGGCAATGCGGTCGGCGATCGGCCGGGCGACGAAGTCTCCCGGTGTCGGCTCGCTCCAGTCGCGCTCGACCGGCCGACTCTCGGCTGTCCAGGCGATCCAGCCGCCGTTCAGCAGCGCGACGTCCTCGAAGCCGTGGTACCAGAGCACCCACCAGCAACGCGCCGCGAGCACGCCGCCCTGCGAGTCGTAGCAGATGACGCGCCGGCCAGTGCCAACTCCCAGCCCGCCGAGGATAGCAGTCGCCTGGTCCGGTGGCAGGACGCCGATGTTGGTCCGCATGTCGCGCAGGTAGGGATGGATCGGCAGCCGGACCGCTCCGGGAATATGCGGGCGCGCGGCGAGGATCTCAGCGTCGTCACAGTCGATGATCAGGATGCCGGCATCGCCGAGGCGGTCGGCGAGCCATGCTGGCTCGACAAGCAGCTCGGGCCGCGCGTATTGCCAGGGGAGATCGGGCACGATGTCACCTCCGAGTTGCGCCAGCGTCAACGGACGCGCGTGGCGACCGTTATGACATGGGGGATCGCGATCAGGAACCGGCGCTGGGTGATTGCACGGTCCACCGCGCGTTCCCAGCGCTTCACCGTGCTGCGATCGACCTGCCGGCCGGCGATCGCGTGTTCCGCCCAGACTGCGGTGATCCCACGG
>DAOKZM010000226.1:1495-5859 GCA_035325665.1 Thermomicrobiales bacterium
TGGGCGCGTTTGGATCCTCGAACACCAGCAAATGGCCGCGGACCTGTTCTAGATACAGCCCGACCTGGATGCAGGCGGACGGCGTCTCGCGGGCGGCCAGTGGAGAGGCGTAGACCGAGGCGGCGGAGGCGAGCACCCGCGAGGTGATCGTCGGGTCGGGACCGGCGGCGAACGCGCTGTACGGGTCGTAGTCAGTGAAGACGGCCCGGCCCCCGATGGTCAAGACCCGAGATACCTCCGTCAGGACGCGCGAGATGGGCGCGACGTGCATCAGCAGTCGCTCGGCCAGGACGGCGTCGAACGTCTCATCGGGGTATGGCAGGGTGTGGCAGTCGGCGGTGACGAACTTCGCCTGCTCCAGCTCCAGCATCCGCGCTCGCCGGGTGGCGATGTCGATGAAGTGCGGATTGAGGGCGAGGCCGTGGATCTCACCCTCCGGCCCGACCCGGTCCGCGATCCCCTCCAGCATCATGCCGGGACCGCAGCCGATCTCCAGCGCGACTGCGCCTGGATAGAGATGAGCCTCGTCGAGGACGGTGTCGCGGAGCGTTTTGAAGCGCTGGTCGTCGAGTGACTCGAGCAGGCTGGCGGCGATCGGGTTCGTCTGGGCGGCGCTCCCCATCGCCAGCTGCTCGTAGAGGTCGTTCTGCCAGTGCTCCTGCGCCACGCCGCTTGTCCCTTCTCCGCGCCGTGAAACCTAACAGACGAGGAGAAACCCCGCCAGCCGGCCGGCGCCGCGCTCGCCGGAACGGCCGGCGAGCGCGGCGGTGTTGCGTCAGGCGGCCATGGCCGTGGTCATCGCGGCGAGGATGAGGACCGCCACGATGCCGAGCGTCGCGAGCATACCGCGACGCTGACCGAGGCGGCCACGGAGCACCGGTGTCAGACCGAGAGCCAGGATCGCCAGCAAGCCGAGGATCGGGTGAATGATCGTGATCCGGTCGGCGTCCTCGGAGATGAGGATGATGCCCAGCACTACCTGCAGGGCCAGTAGCCCATGTGCCACCGCCAGCAGAGCGGTCGGGACCGGCCGGTTGCGCCGCCCCACGAACAGCACCACGATGATGACGAAGAGATAGATGACAAATAGGCCCTCCCCGAGGTATCTGTGGAAGCTCTCCATCGTTCTCCTCATTCACGCCAACCGTCTCGCCACCGTCGGCGAGCCTCGTCGATGGGTAAGGGTACCGGATGGCGCGATCATCCGCAGATGTTGCCTGACCGGCGATACTAGGGGCGTTCACCGGGAGGTGGGAATGATCACCAACAGCCAGATTGCCGACCAGTTGCGTGCCTACGCTGACCTGCTCGAAATGACCGGCGAGAGTGGGTTTCGCCTCAACGCCTACCGGCGTGCCGCCGAGTCGATCCAGCAGCACGAGCGACCGGTTGCGACCGAGCCGCACGTCCGCTCGATCCCTTCAGTCGGTGCCGGGATCGCCGCCATCCTCAACGAGATCGTCACGACCGGCAGCTTCGCCGCGCTCGATGAGCTTCAGGAGCAGATGCCGGGTTCGGTGCTGGCACTGCTCGACGTCCCGGGGGTCGGGCTCAAAACGGCGGCGCGGCTCTACCTTGAGCTCGGCATTACCTCGCTTGCCGGTCTGGAGGATGCGATCCGCGACGGCCGGCTGGGGACGATGAAGGGCATGGGTCCCAAGGCGCAGTCGCGAATCGCCGAAGGGCTCCTGTTCTTGCAGCGCCGCAGCGGCCGCAGCTCGATCGGCGCGGCGCTGCCGCTGGCTCAGCGGCTGGCCGCCGAGCTAGCGGCACGAGTTGGCGTGCCCGTCCACGTCGTCGGATCGGTTCGGCGCATGTGCGAGACGACCGGCAACATCGATCTGCTGGCGATCGCCGACGATGCGGGCGGGGTACTCGGCGCGGCGGGGTCGCTGGCCTCGGTCGCCGGGACGATCGAGCGCGAGCCTGACTGGGCCAGCTTCGAGCTCCAGCAGGGCATCAGCCTTCGCGTCGCCGTCGCGCCTGCGGCACGCGCTGGGATGGCGCTCGTCCGCTGGACCGGTTCGTCCGCCCATCTCGCCGCACTCGGCGGCGTCGACGCGCTACCAGAAGCAGCGACCGAGGAGGAGGTGTACGCGGGACTCGCTATGGATTGGGTACCGCCCGAGCTACGCGAGGATCGCGGCGAGGTCGCTGCGGCCCGCGAGCGCCGGCTGCCTCGGCTGATCGAGCTCGGCGACCTGCGTGGCGACCTTCACCTGCACACGACCTGGTCGGACGGCTCCGCCTCGCCGATGGAGATGGCGGTCGCTGCCGCTGCCCGCGGCTACGAGTACCTCGCCATCACCGACCACTCGGGCGGGCTGGGCGTCGCCGGGGGATTGCGGCCCGAGCGACTGCGCGAGCAGATCACCGCCATCCGCGCGCTCGACGGAAACGCTCCGGTGCGTCTCTTCACCGGCTCGGAGGTCGAGGTCCACCGCGACGGGCGGCTCGATTTCGACGACGCGCTGCTGGCCGATCTCGACCTCGTCGTCGCCTCACTTCACAGTGGTCTGCGCCAGCCCGGCGAGGAGTTCACCGCCCGGATGCTCCGGACGATCGCGAACCGGCACGTTGACATCATCGCTCACCCGACCGGTCGGCTGGTCGAGCGACGGCAGGGAGCGGACATCGACTGGCCTCAGGTGTTCGCGGCGGCGCGCGAGACATTTACCGCACTGGAGATCAACGCTGACCCGGCCCGGCTCGACATGACCGACATCGTCGCCCGTGCCGCCGCAGAGACAGGAGTGCTGATCACGATCAACTCCGACGCGCACCACCCCGATGGGCTCGCGGGGGTCCGCTACGGCGTTGGCATCGCGCGCCGGGCCTGGATCGAGCCGCGGCAGGTCGTCAACACCTGGCCCCTTGATGAGGTCATGGCTTGGCTGCGCGACCGACGACTGCCGGATGGGTTGCGATGACTGGCTGTCGAAGTGTTGGGCCGCGGGGTATCGCAATTCACGCGATTTAGGAGTATTCTGTTAAAGTGATCCATTCGCTGGATCCCGCGAGCGAACCGTTGTTGTGACAGATTAGCCCCATCCTCGCCGATGGACCGCCGCGCGCTCGGGAAAGCCGCATAGCGCTGATGGCGTTGCCATGCGTCGGGTTGGGGTCGCTTGGTCGCTCGACCGGTGTCGCGCGAGCAGCTCGGAAGGAGGTGTGGTCGTCATGGTGGATGCGTATCTCCCGGCCTGGTGCGAGCGAGGCGCTGCGGGGCCCGACGGACGGTATGTCGTCGCGTGCTACTTCAACCGGGACGGCCACCCGGTCACGAGGGCACGCGCCGAACGTGTCGAGCTGGTCGAGTACGCGCCGGACGGCACCGCGCTGCGCGTCCTGGAGGGCACCGTCGACGACTGGGCGCGCGATCACGACATCGTCTTCAGCGGCTCGGTCCAGCACTTCAGCTCCTGAGACGCGCCCCCACGATCATCTGCCGAAGCCGCGCCGGGTCGTTGGTGATGATCCCGTTCACCCCGGCGTCAATCAACGCGCGCATGCGCTCCTCGTCGTCCACTGTCCAGACATTGACCCGCAAGCCGCGCCGGTGCGCCGCATCGACCGAGCGGCGAGCCGCCTCCCCGTCGCCGAAGTAGACGTCGTTCGGGTGAATCGCTGCGTAGCCGGCCGCGGCGGCGATCGCGCACACGCCGTCGAAGTCCGTGTAACGGTTCACCAGTAGCGCCGTCGCGACTTCGGGCTCGGTGGCGCGCGCCCACTTCAGCGCCTCCGGCGCGAACGACGAAACCAGCGTGCGGTCGAGCATCCCGCGGTCGCGCAGCTCGGTGACGGCAGCGCCCGCCAGATCGCGAGTCCGTCGCGATCTGTGCCCTGCATCCTGCGTCTTGAGCTCCAGATTCAAGAGGATAGCGGGGTGGGCATCCAACAAGTCGATGAGCTCGCCGAGCGTCGGGACGACAACGCCACGACCACGGTAGGCGAAGGATTCGTCTCCGGGTAGCTTGAACGTGAACCCGGCGTCGTAGCTGCGGACGCGGGCAGCGTCCATCGAGCCGATGCGGCCGGCACGTCCGGTCGTCCGTCGCAGGTCAGCGTCGTGGACGAGCACTACCTGATCGTCGGCGGTGATCTGCGCGTCGGTTTCGATCATACTGGCCCCGGCCGCGATGGCCAGCTCGAAGGCCGGCAACGTGTTCTCCGGCGCGGCGAGCGAGGCGCCGCGGTGGGCGATCACGAGCGGAGGGGTTCGTCCGCGGTCGGGCTGGCGGGCGTATCGGATCATGCAACCTGCCTCGCCGTCCGGAGACGGTCGGCCTCTTGAGGGGTGTAGTATAGGAGTATCGTCGTACGCCAACGGTTAGGCACATCGATGTTTCGACCATCCCCTGATA
>DAOKZM010000227.1:0-5855 GCA_035325665.1 Thermomicrobiales bacterium
GGACGGCTATCGCGGCGCTCCGCCGGCCGACGTCGACGCGGCTGCATCGGTTATCGACCGAGTCGCAACGCTGCTCGGCGAGCTGCCGGAGGTGCTCGAGATCGACATCAACCCGCTCGTCGCGCTGGAACACGGACAGGGGTGTATGGCACTGGACTGCCTCCTCGTCGTCTGAGATCGCCGTCCAGACGGGCTATACTCCCCGGTGCAGGGGTGTTGCGGGGGTGCGGTGGAGGGAAAACCGGAGTGCATGTCCGAGGGCGAACGCTCGTCGTCGTAGCGGCGCTCGTCGCGCTGCTGGGCGGGCCGCTGATGTCACGGCCGGCCGCGGCGGCGGGAGCCGTACTCGACGACATCAGAGGACGGTCGGCCGATCGTCGCGCAGTATTTCGAGCGCGCCCGCCTCGAGTATCACCCGGCGCTCGACGATACCCCGTATCGTGTCCTCGGCGGCCGGCTCGGCTATGACCTGACCGCCGGGCGCCAGGACGAACCGGCGTTCCGGCCCATTCTGGGCGCCGTCCTCGGTTGCGACTACTTCGTCCCGACCGGCCACTCGCTGTGCTCGCCGTTCCGCGACTGGTGGCAGGCGAAGGGCGGCCTGCCGATCTTCGGCTACCCCATCTCTCAGGCGTTCGACGAGGGTGGTCACACCGTCCAGTACTTCGAGCGCGCCCGCTTCGAGCACCATCCGGAGAACGCCGGGACCGACTGGGAGGTCGAGCTCGGCCATCTCGGCGTCGCTGCCGCCCGCGAGGAGGGGGTTGCCACGACGAGCGCGTTCGATGCCGTCGAACCGGTCACGACGGTGCTGCGGGTCGAATCGTCGGTGACTGCTAGCCCCGGCGGCGACGTGGTCGGCAGCCTCGCGGCCGGGGCGACCGTCCGCGTCGTCGACGGCCCACGCGGTGACCGCTACCTCGTCTCCACCCCCGAGCTCACCGGCTGGGCGCCGTTCTCGGCGCTGGGCTGGACGGAGGCTGCGGACCCGCGGTTGGCGGCGGTCGAGCCACTGGCCAGCTTCGACTCCCGCGTCGCTGCGAGCGCCCGGCTGGCCGATGCCTGGCTCAGCGTCGGCGTCTACGATAGCGCCACCGGCCGGCTCTACGGCGGCGGCAGCGGCGGGCTGATCGGCTCGGCCAGCATGTCGAAGGCCTTGCTGCTGGCAGTCGCGCTGCGCCAGGTCGAGGCCGGTCGTTTCGCGCTCGACGACGTGCTGGGCCTGCTGGGGCCGATGATCGTCCTGTCCGACAACGACGTGCCAAACGACATCTGGCGGATGGTCGGCGGCGATTGGGGGGTCTCAGAGACCCTGCGCGACGCCGGGATCGAGGGGATCGCCATCCAGGACCCGTGGGACTGGGGTCAGATCGCCGCGAGCGGGACGGACTGGGCACGCTTTTTCGCCCTGCTCGGCAGCGGCCAGCTCCTCTCGCCCGACCATACCGCGCTTGCGCTGGAGCTGATAGAGAACGTCATCGGCGAGCACCGCTGGGGCGCCAGCACGCCCGGCGCCGACCGGATGGCGATCGGCAAGAATGGCTGGTACCTCGACGAGGACCCGTTCGACTGGCGCGTCGCCAGCGCCGGGTTCGTCAGCGCCCGTGAGGGCACGCCGGGCGTCTCCCCGCTGGTCGTCGTGGTCGTCGCGCGCTATCCGGGCGAGCTTGGTGAGGGCTGGGGGATCGACATGGCGACCGACCTGACCGAGTTGATCGTCGACCACTCCCGCTTACGCTGGGCCGGAAGCTACCTGGCCGACCGGCGCGAGCTGGCTGCCCTCTCCCCGCTACTCCCACCGGTCTTCTGGACCAGCGGCTTCCACCCGGTTCGCTGAGGCGCGAGAGAGTCATAGACAGGTCGCAACTCGTGGTGTGCCGTGCGCCGCACTCGCCGCGGCGTGTGGTGGGGTGGGGATCACCAGGGGAGGGCGGCCCATGCGCAAAATCGTCTCGATCATGGCGGTCGTGACGGCGCTGATGGCGATGGCCACGGCGCCGGCCGGCGCGATCACCGGGAATTATGTCGAAGACTTCGAGCACCCGTTCGTCGGCCTCGTCGTCTTCTACGACGCCGACGGTGAGTTCTCGCACCGCTGCTCCGCCTCGCTCATCTCGCCGACCGTCCTCCTGACGCCCGGCCACTGCGCCGCCGACGCGCATCTATTTCCAGCAGGACGCTGGCGCAAATTGCGATCCGGCGACGCAACTCGATCCCCTATCCGGCTACCCGGAAGCCTGCGCCACTGGAACTCTCGGTACGCTCTGCGCGACATCCGACGCGCTCTACAATCTCGGCTTCGACGACTTCGCCAATTTCCCGAATACGGGCGACGCGGGCCTGGTCATGCTCGATCAGGCAATCACGCTCGACGAATGCGGTAAGCTGCCCGAGGTCGGCGTGCTCGACTCGCTGGCCAACAAGAAGGGCAAGCAGGATCGGATCATCCTGGCCAGCGGCTACGGCCTGACCTACAGCAGCCCGGTCGGCGTCGTCTCGTTCTGCGAGCGGCTGATGGCCTACGGCCAGGCGGTCAACCTGAACAGCGCCAACAACGGCAATGGCAAGGGCGGTGCCTGTTCCGGCGACTCGGGCGGCCCGATCTTCTACCCGGCCGATTCGAATACGATCGTCGCCGTCACCTCGTTCGGGATGAACTCCTGGCGCCGCGGCGTCGACTTCACCTTCCGCGTCGACACGCAGGAGGTCCAGGACTGGATCGCGAGAGCGTCGGCGACTAGCCAGCGCCAATTAGTCTGACCGCAACCACGAGGCGCCGGAAATGCCCGGCGCCTCGTCGCGTGTCACCCTCGACGCCGGGCGAACACCAGGCTCATCCTTGCGCGTCCCACGTCCCACGTTCCGCATCCCGCGTCCCCTACTCCCCCGCCAACCGCAGCGCCACTACCCCGCCGACGATCATCGCGATGCCAGCGATGCGGGCGAGGTCGCGGGGCTCGTCGAGCAGCAAGATGCCGAGGATGGCCGTCCCGGCCGCGCCGATGCCGGTCCAGACTGCGTAGGCGGTGCCGACCGGCAGGGTGCGCAAAGCGATCGACAGCAGCACGAAGCTGATCGTGCCGAGGATGAGGAACAGCGCGGTCGGCCAGAGGCGCGAGAAGCCATGCGACTCCTTTAGCGACAGAGCCATGCCGACCTCGAAGAAGCCAGCCAGCACGAGAATGACCCAGGACACGGAGGAGTCTCCCTTCCGAACGAGACGCGACCTGCGGTACGCATTCCCAACCGCGCGCCATTGCGGCGCGGCGTGAATGAGCCGGGATGTCGATCTGGGAGGTAGCGACACAGCGTCGCGATGCTCTCCCGGGTGCGTCGTCTTCGCTTCCCGGGTACGGCGCACATCTCGTCCGGGGACGCCCGTTGCGGGCGTACCGGCAACTATCCTAGCAACCCCGACCAACCGGCGCTTGGCAGTCTGGTAGGCTCTTGCGCCATGTGCGATGCGACAACGGCTGCCCGCAAGCGATGGCGATCGATCGTCGCCTGTCTCGTGCTGGTGGTAACAGTCGTGGCCGGATGCAGCGGTCCGGACGAGGCAGCGACCGAGCCCGCTCTCGCGCCGTCGGCCAGCGCGACCCTGATACCGGCCACTCCGACGGCGACCGCACCTCCGACAGCCCTGCCGCCCACGGCTCCGCCGCCGGCCGGTCAGTCGTGCGCGCCGGGCGTCGACATCCTCGGGTTCTCTGACGCGCTGGACGAGACGGTCGCGGACGACGTGCCGGTCGGCGGCATCTCTGCGCTCGCCTGGACGGGCGGCGACGAGTACCTCGGCCTCTCCGATCGCGACGGCGTCGTCTACCGGATCACGTTCCCGCTCGACGGCGCGCCGCGCGCCGACGGGATGTTCCGGCTCAGCGACGCCTTAGGAGAGAACTACGGTGAGGACGCGATCGACGGAGAGGGGTTGGCGCTCGACGGGGACGACCTGCTCGTCGCCTCGGAGGTCGGACCGGAGGTGAACCGCTACTCAGCCGACGGGCGGCTGCTCGGCATGCTGTCAGTGCCGCCGCGCTTCCTGGTGGCGCCGAACGGGCAGGGGACGCCGAATGAGACCTTCGAATCGCTGGCGCTCGGGCTGGACGGTGCGTCGCTGTGGACGGCCAACGAGCAGCCATTGGCCGGCGACGGCGTCGATGCGGACGGGCGTGGCCGGGTCCGGCTGCTGCGCTACCAGCGCGACGGCGACAGCTTCGTTCCGGCCGGTGAATTCGTCTACCTGACCGAGCCGGACCAGGGCCTGGTCGAGCTGGTTGCGCTCCCCGGCGGGGACCTGCTGGCTCTCGAGCGCGGCCTCTCCTTAGCGGCCGGCTTCACCGCGCGGGTCTACCGTGTGACGGTCGGCGACGCGACCGACGCCTCAGCCATCGACGCGCTTGATGGGGCGAACGTCGTGCCGGTCACGAAGGAGTTGCTCGCGGACCTGGACGAGTGCCCGGTGACGCCCGGCGGCGGCCTGCCCGGCCCCTTCAGCCCACTGCTCGACAACTTCGAAGGAATGACCTTCGGCCCCGACCTGCCCGACGGCCGCCGCAGCCTGCTCCTGGTCAGTGACGACAATGGGCTGTCGCTGCAGGTGACGCGGATCATCGTGCTGGCCGTCGATCCGGCGCGCCTTCGCTAGCCTGACGGTTCCTTGTACCGTGCCTGCGCAGCCGGTATCATTATTTCGGTGAATGACGAAATAGTGGAGGGCGGGATGGACTCGGTCTTCCGCGCGCTGAGCGACCCGAACCGGCGCGAGATCCTGCGGCTGCTCCGGGAGCGCGACCTGAGCGCGGGCGAGATCGCCGAGCGGCTGCCGATCGCCAAGTCGACGCTCTCCGGCCATCTGAACATCCTGAAGGACGCCAACCTCGTCGTCGCCGAGCGAGCCGGAACGACGATTATCTACCAGCTCAACATCGCCGCCTACGAGGAGATCATCGGCGCAATCCTCGACTTGCTGAGGGTTGGATCGGCTCGCGACGCCGATGGAAGGGATGCGCTGGAACGATGAAAGTGAATCTCCGGACGGAGCTTCCGCAGTGGCTGCTGATGGCGGGGATGTTCCTTGCCAGTGCGATCGCCTGGCCCACGACGCCGGACCGCGTGCCGATGCACTGGAACGCGGCCGGCGAGGTCGACGGTTACGGCGGCAAGCTGGAGGGGCTTTTTCTGCTACCAGCCATCACTCTCGGCCTGTACCTCCTGCTCCTCTTCCTGCCGCGGATCGACCCGGGTAGGGCGAACTACTCGCTCTTCTCAGGCAGCTACGCCATCATCCGTATCAGCATGGTCGTGCTGATGGCGGCTATCCACGCTCTGGTGCTCCTCTGGATCAAGGACATCAAGGTCAACGCGTCGCTCGTCGTCATGACAGGCGTGGGACTGCTCTTCATCGTCATCGGCCTGGTTCTCGGCAAGGTCCAGCCGAACTGGTTCGTCGGCATTCGCACCCCCTGGACCCTCTCCAGCCGCCGCTCCTGGGTGAGGACGCACCGCCTCGGCGGCTGGCTGTTTATCGCGATGGGCCTGGTGATGATCGCCGCGGAGTTTCTGTCCGCCTCACTGATGGCGCCAGTGATCCTCGTCACGACGCTCGGCAGCGTCGTGGTGATGTTCGTCTACTCGTATCTCGAGTGGCGCAAGGACCCCGACAAGCTCCCACCGGGGTCGCGGTTGCCTGGTTAGGGATGCTTCGCGCCAGGACTGGCCCTTGGCAAAGCCTGGCGGGTGGAACGTCGCGCCATCGAGCGTCGTCGCGGGGCCCTGAATAAGCTGCTCGTCGAGGCAAAGGCCGGCTGCCTGCGCGGTGGATCGGAGCGACGCCGCATCCTCGACGCCGACATCAC
>DAOKZM010000228.1:0-401 GCA_035325665.1 Thermomicrobiales bacterium
ACGCGCTGCAGCTCGCCGAGGGCGGGTCGGCGGCCAGCCCCGACGACGAGGGGCTACGGCTAGAAGCGCTGAGCGCCGCGCGGCAGGTGGACGACGCCAGACGGGCGGTGGACAAGGCGCGAGCGGCCCTGGACAGCACCGTCGTGCTCGCGCCGGCCACCGGCACGATAATCGAGCTGACGGTCAGGGTTGGTGATTCCGTCACCCAGGCGCAGCCAGTCGCTCGCATCGCCGGCCCGGGAGATTTGCAGCTCGTCGCCGACGTGGATGAACTGGACCTGCCCAACGTCGCCCCCGACGCGACGGTGACCTTCCGGCTGGACGCCTACCCGGAACGGGAGCTGGCCGGCACGGTTCGCTCGACGGCCGCGCAGGCGCGCGTTCCGGGCGGCGCGGCCGTC
>DAOKZM010000228.1:411-5832 GCA_035325665.1 Thermomicrobiales bacterium
CAATCCGTCACGGACAGCTGCCCCTGCATTATGCGGCGACCGATGTCGATGCGGTGCGCGCCGGCGAGGAGCTTGTGAATCCCTTCACCGGCGCCGATGCCGACGCCCTGCGCCGCGGCGCGACCGTCTTCGCGACGACGATCGACTTCGAGCCGCCTTCGGACCTCGATATCCGGCCGGGGATGAATGCCGACATCACGATCGTGACGGCCTCGCGAGAGAACGTGCTCCTGATCCCCGAGCGAGCGCTAAAGACCGTCGGCGATCGCTCGTTCGTAACGGTCAGGACCCGCCAGGGAGCCGAGGATCGTGAGGTGATCCTCGGCTATCGCAGCCACGGCGAGGTCGAGGTCGTCGATGGTCTCACCGAAGGCGACGTCATCATCATCCACTAACAGGCCGGATCGGACAGTCCGAGACGGATCCGTGATGGATTGGGTGTCCGTTCGGCTAGCGGGAGCAGGTCGATCCACGGTAGCATAGATGCAAATCAGACGCGCCCTCCGGGTTACTACCAAGGACGGCACCTCGGCCGCCGTCCTGATCGGGACCGCTTGTGTCCCTGGCGAGGTGTTCATGAAAGCCCCCAACGCGAAATTCGTCGTGGCTGGCCTGCTGGTCATCATGCTCGCCGCCATCGTCATTGCTGTGAGCCTGCAGAGCAGCTCGCCGCCAACTGTTGATGTCGTGACGTTCCTCCAGGATGTCAAATCCGGTCAGGTCGAGACAGTCAGGGAGCACGAGGGCGGCAGGACGGCGACGATCATCTACTCCAACCCCGACGCTACGCCCAAGGAAGTCCGCATTCCGGCCGGGACGGGGTTGACGCAGCTCTTCGAACAGTCCGGGATCGCGCTGGATCAGTGGCCCACCGTCGAGGTGCAGGGCGCCTCGACGGCCGACCGCTTCTCTCCCGCATTGAAGTTCCTCCTTCTCGTCGCGGTCCTCGGCGGCCTGATCCTGTTCATCCGCCGCTCGCAGTCCGGCATCGGACGGCGTGGCTCTCGACGTGGTGAGTTTGACCCGATCCGACCCGGCGACCGGACTGTGCTGCTGACCGACGTCGCCGGTTCCGAAGAGGTTAAGGAGGAGCTGGCCGACGTCATCGACTTCCTCCGCGACCCAGAGCGCTACCACAAGCTCGGCGCGCGCATCCCGCGCGGCGCCCTGCTTGTCGGCCCGCCGGGCACCGGCAAGACGCTGCTGGCCCGCGCGGTCGCCGGCGAGGCGAAGGCATCGTTCTTCTCGGTCAGTGGCTCGGAGTTCGTCGAGCTATACGTCGGCGTCGGCGCCTCTCGCGTCCGGGACCTGTTCCGCAAGGCTCGCGAGGCAGCGCCAGCGATCATCTTCATCGACGAGATCGACTCGATCGGACGCAAGCGCGGCCGTGCCGAGCACTCGACCGAATACGACCAGACACTCAACCAAATCCTGGTTGAGATGGACGGCTTCGACCAGCGCACCACCGTCGTCGTCATGGCAGCGACGAACCGAGTCGACATCCTGGACTCGGCGCTCCTGCGGCCAGGCCGCTTCGACCGCCGCATCCACGTTGACCTGCCCGACCGCGCCGCGCGGACGGCGATCCTCGAGGTCCATGCCCGCGGCAAGCCGCTCGCCGCGGGGGTCAACCTGGCCGAGCTTGCTGCGCGGACGACCGGCATGTCCGGCGCCGACCTGGCTAATGTGATGAACGAGGCGGCAATCCTCAGCGCCCGGCGCGACGCGGATGTCATCGCGATGGATGTCCTCCTCGAAGCGGTCGATCGCACGATCGCCGGAGCCGCGAGGAAGTCGTCGCGCTTCAGCGACCACGAGCGAAAGGTCATCGCCTATCACGAGGCCGGCCACGCGCTCGTCGCGCATTACCTGCCGGACGCCGATCCCGTCCGCAAGGTGTCGATCGTCTCGCGCGGACGGGCCGGCGGTTACACGATGATCGTCCCGGAGCAAGACCGCGGTCTGTGGACACGCCAGCAGCTGACCGATCGACTAGCGGCATTGCTCGGTGGCTACGCTGCCGAGGAGACGATCTTCGGCGATGTCACGACCGGATCGTCGAACGACCTGGAGCAGGTGTCGTCGATCACGATCTCGATGGTCTCACGCTACGGCATGGGGCAGACGTTCGGCCTGCTCTCCACCGGCGAGGACGGCTCGCGCGCGGCCGGCTTCTCGCAACGCACGGCGTTCGCGGCCGAGACCGAAGCGCGCGAGCTCGTCGACGCAGCCCACGCGTTGGCGCTCGACATCCTGGCCGAGCACCGCGACGACCTGGAGCGGCTCGCGACCAAGCTGCTCGAGGTCGAGACAGTCGAGGGAGACGAGCTCGAGGCGATGTTCGGGCCGGCGGTCACCGCGGACCCGAACGAGCAGCGGGCGCCGATCCCGATCCGCCGCCTTCCCGACCAGCCCGATTCGATGACCGGGCCACCGCGGCGACGCTCCCGGCGTGACCGCGTCGCGGCGCTTCCGGCGGCGTTCATTGCCAGCGCGTTGTCGAGGCGGCGGAAGTCCCCGACAGGGTCCTGAGCAACCGACGATGCGAGCAACGCGAAGGGCGCGCCAGCTGGCGCGCCCTTCGCGTTGCAGGACTGATGAAATGCTCCAGAGAGTTACCCGCGGGAGAGCTGCTCGCGGCGCTGCTCGTACTCATCCCCGGAGATGACGCCTGAATCGCGTAGATCGGCCAACGCCGACAGGAGTCGGGCGTGGTCGGCGGTGCTTGACCGTCGCCAGCCTTCACCCGGATCGTCGAGCTGCATCTTGGCGTTCAGCAGTGCGCGTTTGAAGGCGAACGGGTCGGCGATGCCGGTCAGGCTGTTGATCCCGCGTTCCGAGCCGGTGAGGATATCGATGTTCCCGTAGCCGAACATGCGCCCAGCAAGTGACTGTGTCATCAGCACGTCGTTCACCTTCTCGAGCGCCGAGTCCAGGGTCTGCTTGTTGATGATGCCCTCGACCTGGAGGATGCGGTAGTTCGTTACCACGTACTCCTCCAGCTTCCAGACGAAGAAGCGGTAGATCGTGATGGCCAGTGGCACGAGCGAGACGACCACCAACGCCAGAGCGAGCCACGGCGAGTAGCTATCGACGTACCGCTGAACCAGGCCCGCGCCGACCCACAGAAGGAGCGTCGCAAGCGCGAAGGGCAGGGTGTGGAGGAGCAGGAAGATGATGTGCCGGTGGGCGACGAGCTGGATCGATTCGTCCTGACCGAGCAGGTCGTCGATGTAGGCCATCGGCTGTCTCCGATCGGCGGGCATCCCGCCCGGGCTTGGCGACGTGACGATAGGCCTATTCTAACCCTAGCTCGGCAAATAAACGACGGGCCGCGGAGTCCCGCCCTACCTGTCGCGTGATGTAGCGCGCCAGGTGGTCGCGAACCTCGGTCAGCGTCTCCGGCGGGATGCGGAGCGAGAGGACGCGCTGAACCTCGCCCCGGTCGATGAGTCGCAGGATCTTCAGCGCGTTGACCGAAATTGGCACAGCATCCGGCCTGACCTGCAGGCAGCCCGGGCAGAGGACGCCGCCCTCGACGCTGAACCCGTTCAGTTCCGGCTCGACCTCGCGCCCACAGGCGATGCAATTGACGAGCTCCGGCCGGTAGCCGAGAACCCGCATCAGGCCAAGCTCCGCAATGTGGCTGACGAGCCGCTCGTCATGACCCTCGTCGATCAGTCGATATGCGGCGAAGAGCAGGTCGTAGACCGCCTCATGCCGCTCGTCCTCGAGCACGAGCGCATCGACCAACTCGGCGAGATAGCCCGCCATCGCGATCGCCGATTCACGTTGCCGCAGACACGGGAATGACTCCAGCATCTCCGCCTGCGAGATGATGTCCAGTCCGCGCGTCCGGGCCACGAGCAGCCGCGCCGCGCTGAACGGCTCCAGGTGGCCCGCCAGCTTGCTGCTCGTGCGGCGCGAGCCCTTGGCGACAAGCCGAAGCTTGCCGCGCTCGGCTGTCAGGACGGTGACGATGCGGTCTGCCTCGCCCAGGTCACGGCGCCGCAGCACAATACCGCGCAGCCGGTAGAGCCGCTGCCGGCCGCGGGACTCGGGTTCGGTTGTCGAAGCGTCCTGGTCAACCACTGAAATGCGACCTAAGTCCGGCGGACGTGGCGGCCGGATGGCGGGTTTCCTATACTGCGCGGACCACGTCGCCCGGCGCAGCCAGCGCGGGCGCTTCGTGCCCGGCCCCGGCCGACGAGCGGATGAGTACGTCAATCCGGTTGATTTCGCCGCCAGAGAGCATCACGGAGTGAACCAGAGACCGAAACGGAGCATCCCGTGGCCCTGAACCAGACAGGCACGCTCGCCGAGCGCGCCGCCCCGTACCTTAATTACGTTGAAGAGTGGCTGGACCGGCTTCCACCCGCGTCGCTCAAAGAGATCATCAAGACGGCCGGCGGTCCCGAGCGCGTTGCTGTCGTCTCAGTCGATCTGATCGTCGGTTTCTGCCATAGCGGCGCGCTGTCCAGCCCGCGCGTCGCTGGGATCCTGCAACCGGCGGCCGACCTGATGACACGCGCGCACGGCGCCGGCATCGAGGCGATCGTCCTCACACAGGACACTCATCGGCCGGACGCCGAGGAGTTCGCGAGCTACCCCCCGCACTGCATTGCCGGCACTGAAGAGTCCGAGACTGCCCCGGAGCTGCTGGCCCTGCCCTTCGCCGACTCGTTCGATGTCGTCGAGAAGAACAGTATCGCCAGCACGATCGCGCCCGCCTGGGTCGCGTGGGAGCAGGAGCATGGCCCGTTCGCGGCATGGATCGTCGTCGGCGACTGCACCGACCTCTGTGTCTATCAGGCCGCCATGGCGCTCAAACTCCGTAGCCTGTCCGAGCATCGCGGCGAACGCGTCGTCGTCCCGGTGGATTGCGTCCAGACGTATGACCTCCCGGTCGAGCAGGCGCTGGAAATCGGCACACAGCCGCACGACGGCGACCTGCTGCACGCGGTATTCCTGCACTCGATGGCGCTGAACGGCGTCGATGTCGTCGCGACGGTGTCCTGATGCCCGAGCGCGGATCCCCGCATACCTTCGCGATCGTTCCGGCGCGAGGCAAGGCGGACTCGCATGAGCTGGCGCCGCGGATCCACGCCTGGCTTCGTGAGCGGGGCCGCGCGACGATCGACGAGGCGGCGATCCGCGCGGGCGAGCCGGCCGACGCGCTCGTCGCCCTCGGCGGCGACGGGCTGATGATGCGCATGGCCCATAGCTTCCCTGGCACGCCGTTGCTTGGCATCAACTTCGGCAAGGTCGGCTTCCTCGCGATGGCCGAACAATCGCAGTGGCAAGAGGTCCTGGCCGAGATACTCGACGGCGACTTCGAGGTGCAGGATGGCCCGACGCTCGACGCGCGCGTCGGATCAGACGGAGAGCTGATCGACGTCGGCTGGGCGATCAACGACGTGG
>DAOKZM010000229.1:0-812 GCA_035325665.1 Thermomicrobiales bacterium
GCCGCCGCGTCGATCGGCTTCGGCCGGGTCCTGCCCGGCATCGCGCTGCTGGCCGTGGCGCTGGCGCTCTCGGTGGCCGCCGCGCCGGCTCCCGCGCCCCGCTCGCGGTTCCGCCCGCTGGTCTGGGACGCGCCATCGCTCGCCGTTACCGGGGCGGCGGGCCTGGCGGTCACGCTCCTTGCCGTCGCGCTGTTCGGTGGCGCGCTGGCCTACGACCCGTTTCCGCGGCTGGCCGCGCCGCCGTTCGACCCGCTGGCCGGCGGCGCGGTCCTGCTGCTACTGGCCCCGGCGATCTGGAGCGGCCGGTGAACGCCGTCGTCGCCGAGGAGCTCTCCTACCAGTTCCCGCGCGCCACTGACGCCGCGATCCGACAGGTCTCCTGGCAGGTCGAGGCCGGCTCGGTCACGCTCGTCGTCGGGCCGTCCGGCGCGGGCAAGACGACGCTACTACGCTGCCTGAACGGACTGATTCCCCACTTCCACGGGGGGAGGATCGCCGGGCGCGTCGCGGTGCTGGGTCGCGACACGCGCGCCGCCGCGCCGCGCGACCTGGCCAGCGCGGTCGGCCTCGTCTTCCAGGACCCCGAGGCGCAGGTCATCGCCGACCGGGTCGAGGACGAGATCGTCTTCGGCATGGAGAACCTCGGCGTCGACCGGCGGACGATGCGCGTTCGGCTGGAGGAGACGCTCGACCTGCTCGGCATCCATCACCTACGTGACCGCGAGACGGCGACGCTCAGCGGCGGCGAGCGCCAGCGCGTCGCGATCGCCGCCGCGGTCGCGACCCGGCCGGACCTGCTCGTCCTCGACGAG
>DAOKZM010000229.1:822-5801 GCA_035325665.1 Thermomicrobiales bacterium
CGAGCCGACCTCGCAGCTCGACCCGCTGGCCGCCCACGACGTGCTGGCGGCGGTCCAGCGGCTCAACGACGACCTCGGGATGACGGTCGTCATCGCCGAGCACCGGCTCGACCGCGTCCTGCCGTTCAGCGAGCGGATCGCCGCGCTGGCGGGCGGGCGACTGGCCGAAGGACCGGTCCAGCAGATGCTGCCGCTCCTCGACGACGTGCCGCCGCTGGTCGAGCTGGCCCGCACGCTCGGCTGGAACCCAGCCCCGCTGACCGTCCAGCAGGCTCGCCGCCGCCTCGACCTCGCCGCGCCGGTCGGCGCATCGCCACGGTCTGGCGCCACTCCCGGCTCCGAGCTGGTCCGGCTGGAGTCGGTCTCCCATCGCTACGACGGCGTCCCGGCCCTGCGCGACGTGTCGCTCTCCGGCCACGCTGGCGAGGTCGTCGCATTGATCGGGCGCAACGGCTCAGGCAAGACGACGCTGCTGAAGCATCTCAACGGGCTACTGCGGCCGAGTAGCGGGCGGGTGCTGCTGGAGGGCGCCGACATCGCCCGCCGGCCAGTCCACGAGCTGGCCGGCGAGGTCGGCTACGTCCCGCAGAACCCGACCGCGATCCTCCACCAGGAGACGCTGGCCGACGAGCTGCGCTTCACCCTGCGCGCCCAGGGGCGTGAGGCCGACGCCGGGCCGCTGCTGGCAGCGCTCGGCATCGAGGCCCACCGCGACAGTCACCCGCTCGACCTTTCCGGCGGAGAGCGCCAGCGGGCGGCGCTGGCGGCGGTCGCCGTCGCCGGGCCGCGCGTCCTGCTGCCCGACGAGCCGACCCGCGGCCTGCCCGGCCACGACAAGACCGCGCTGGCGCGCTTCGTCCGTCAGTACGCCAACGCCGGCCGGCTGGCGCTCGTCGCCACCCACGACGCCGAGTTCGTCGCCAGCGTCGCCGACCGCGTCGTCATGCTCGCCGACGGCGAGGTCATCGCCGACGACGTGCCTCAACGGACGCTGGCCGGCTCCCTCACCTTCGCCACCCAGATGAACCGCCTCTTCGGCGGCGAGGTGCTGACGGTCGCCGACGCGTTGGCCGCGACCGCTGAACGTTGACCGACGCGATCGCCCGAGGGGATAGGCCCGGCTGGTATCATTAGCAGTCACGCTCTCGCGTGGGCGCAACGCACGCTTTGTCGATTCAGCAGCGCCGCGCGAGACACCCGCGACCCCGAGACTACTGGATTCGCCGCTCATCCCGAGGACGATGCATGCCCCGACGTTCGACCGCCAGCCAGACGACGACCGACCAGGAGACACCGGTCATCGAGGAGCCCGCCGCCGTGGCCGAGCCGGCCGCTGACGTGGCTTCCGAACCGGTCAGCGCCCTGCCGGTCCTGATCCTCCCGCAGACGCTGCTCCTGCCGCACATGTCGCTGCCCTACCCGCTCGACGACAACGAGGAGCTCCGCGCCGTCGACCACGCCATCGCCAACGACCGGCTCGTCCTCGTGCTCGCCACGCGTGACCAGGACGAGGAGATCGACGAGGACTTCCTGCCCGACGAGGATAGCCCCTCCGGCGGCTCGACGCAGGACATCGCCAGCTACGCCTCACTGGTCAGCAACGACGAGCTATGCGAGGTCGGCGTCATCGCCGAGGTCGGCCACAAGATCAGCCGGCCCGGCGGCCCGTCGCACGTCATCCTCCAGGGCATCGCCCGCGGCAAGGTGCTCGGCATCGAGCAGCGCGAGCCGTACACCGTCGCCCGCGTCGAGCGGCACGACGACCCGCCGGTCTCGACGCTGGAGGCCAGAGCGGTTATGTCGCACGTGCTGGAGCAGGTCGAGAATTATGTCTCGATGCTGCCAAACGTGCCGGACGAGGTTCTCACCATGGTACGCAGCGTCGACGAGCCGGGCTGGCTGGCCGACCTGATCGCCTTCTCGCCCGAGTTCCAGTCCGCCCGCCGCCAGGAGGCGCTGGAGATCTTCGATCCGGTCCAGCGGCTGAAGACGATCAGCGCGATCCTCAACGAGCGGCTGGAGTTCCTGACGCTGCGCCACCAGATCCAGAGCGAGGCGCAGGCCGGCATGGACCGCCAGCAGCGCGAGTACATGCTGCGCGAGCAGATGCGCACGATTCAACGCGAGCTGGGCGAGCTGGCCAGCGAGGAGGCGCTGGTCGAGGAGTTCCGCGAGAAGATCGAGGCAGCCGGCATGCCCGAGGACGTCGAGCACAAGGCGCTGCTGCAGGTCTCGCGGCTCGAGCATCAGCACCCGTTCTCGCCAGAGATCGGCGTCATCCGCACTTACCTGGAGTGGCTGACCGACCTGCCCTGGGCGGTCGAGACGGACGATCGGCTCGACCTGGCCGAGGCCGCCCGCATCCTCGACGAGGACCACTACGGGCTGCAGAAGGTCAAGGAGCGCATCATCGAGTTCATCGCCGTCCGCAAGCTGGCCGGCAACAAGATGAAGGCGCCGATCCTCTGCTTCGTCGGCCCGCCGGGCGTCGGCAAGACCAGCCTCGGCCGCTCGATCGCCCGCGCCATCGGCCGCTCCTACGTGCGGATGTCGCTCGGTGGCGTCCGCGACGAGGCCGAGATCCGTGGCCATCGCCGCACCTACGTCGGCGCGATGCCGGGGCGGGTCATCAAGGCGCTGCGCGACGCGAAGACGAAGAACCCGGTCATGGTCCTCGACGAGATCGACAAGGTCGGCTCGGACGCCTTCCGCGGCGACCCGTCGTCGGCGCTGCTGGAGGTGCTCGACCCGGAGCAGAACCACTCCTTCTCCGACCACTACCTCGAGGCGCCGTTCGACCTCTCGCAGGTCATCTTCATCACCACCGCCAACCTGCTGGAGCCGATCCCGGCCCCGCTGCGCGACCGGATGGAGATCATCGAGGTTCCAGGCTACACCGAGGTCGAGAAGCTGGAGATCGCCCGCCAGTTCCTACTGCCGAAGGCGCTCGAGGCGCACGGGCTGACGCCGGAGCACCTGGCGGTCGAGGACGACGCCATCCTGCGGCTGATCCGCGAGTACACCCACGAGTCGGGCGTCCGCAACCTGGATCGCGAGCTGGGCGCGCTCTGCCGCAAGATCGCCCGCAAGGTGGCCGAGACGGACGAGCCGGAGCTGACGACGGTCGAGGCCGGCGACCTGCCCGGCTACCTCGGCATCCCGCGCTTCGAGTACGGGCTGGCCGAGGAGAAGGACGAGGTCGGCGTCGCGACCGGCACGGCGGTGACGAGCGCCGGGGGCGACCTGCTCTCGGTCGAGGTCAGCATCACCCGCGGCAAGGCGGAGCTGATCCTGACCGGCCAGCTCGGCGACGTGATGCAGGAGTCGGCTCGCGCCGCCATCTCCTACGCCCGCTCGCGCGCCGACGCGCTCGGCATCCCCGAGGGCTACTTCGACACACACACGATCCATATCCACGTCCCGGCCGGGGCGATCCCGAAGGACGGCCCCTCGGCCGGCGTGACGATGGCGACGGCGCTCATCTCGGCGATCACCGGCATCCAGGTCCGCAAGGATGTCGCGATGACCGGCGAGATCACTCTGCGCGGCAAGGTGCTGCCGATCGGCGGGCTGCGCGAGAAGGTGCTGGCCGCCCACCGCGGCGGGGTCACAACGATGATCGCGCCGGCCCGCAACGAGAAGGACCTCGTGGACCTGCCCGAGACCGTCCGCGAGGTCCTGCCGGTCCGCCTCGTCAGCCACATGGACGAGGTGCTGGAGATCGCGCTGACCGGCGTGCCGCACGCCGTCAAAGAGCTCGCCGGCGTCGCGGACTAGTCAACGAGGACACATAGAAGCGCCGCGCCGGATCGGCGCGGCGTTGCTATACTCCCCAGTACCGGCGTTGGCGGCAAGCAGAGGCGGGCGAGATGAAGCTGATCATCGCGATCGTACAGGACGAGGATGTCGACACCCTGACCGATGCCCTGATCGCCGACGGCTTCCGAGTGACGCGGATCGGCAGCACCGGCTCGTTCCTGCGCATGGGCAACAGCTCGCTGATGACCGGCGTCGAGGACCATCAGGTGCCGCAGGTCATCTCGATCATCCGCCGCGTCTGCCGGCGTCGCAAGCAGATGGCCGTCCCCTACTCCCCGGCGCTGGAACCGGGTCTCCTCTACATGCCCGAGAACTTCGAGGTCGAGGTCGGCGGCGCCGTCATCTTCGTCCACAACGTCGTTCGCTTCGAACGGCTGATGCCCGCCTGACCCCGCTCACCCACCGATAGCCGGCGACTCGGCCGGTTACCCGGCAACGATCGGCCGCGGGAAGAGGAACACGCCGACCAGGAGTATCGCGCCCAGTCTCTTGGCCTCGACCGATACGCCCGGCTGCTCCTGATTCGGTCCAGAATATGGGACACTCCTCTCCATCGTCCGAGAGTGGCTACGGAAAGGCGCGCGCACGATGTCCCAGGCAGCCCCGCAGATCGACCGCGACCGGCTGGGCGAGTTGGTGACCGACCTCGTCAGCATCCCGAGCGTCTCGGGCGACGAACTGGCGATCATGCAGCACGTGGCCGGCATCTTCGAGGGCGCCGGGATCGCCCACGTCGTCACCGCCCGCGACCCGGAGCGACCGAACGTCGTCGCCTGGATCGGCGACGGCAACGGGCCGACGATCGCAATGAACGGCCACCTCGACACCGTGCCGGTCTCCGACCCCGACCGCTGGAAGACCGACCCGCTCACCGGCGTGCTCTCGGACGACGGCAAGAAGATCTACGGCCGCGGCTCGTCGGACATGAAGGGGGCAGTCGGCGTCATGATCTACACGATGCTGGCGCTCAAGGACGCGCCGCTCCACGGCACGCTCCAGGCCCACATCGTCTCCGACGAGGAGCGTGGCGCGGACTACGGCACGATCCACGTGCTGGACGAGATCGAGGCCGGCCGCATTCCGCGGCCCGACTACGTCCTGATCGGCGAGGGCAGCCAGCTCAAGGTGCGCAACGCCGAGCGCGGCATCTGCGGTTTCCG
>DAOKZM010000230.1:0-5724 GCA_035325665.1 Thermomicrobiales bacterium
AGCACAGACCGATGGACCGGCGCGCCGCGCACGCTCGAGATGGCGTGGTGAGTCACGCGACGCCGCTCACCGCCCGAGACGAGGTCCGCCGAGGCGATCGAGAGGTCGCGCGGTTCGCCGGTCTGGCCCGGCGCGCGGGCGATGCGGACGTCGATGTCGCCGACGAGCCGCGGGCGGCCGTCAGACACGACGCGCCGCAACGTTGCCGGCCGCGCCGTCGCCGCGATGACGATCGGTGGCCCCTGCCGCTCCTGCGACGCGAGAACCGGCCAGTCTCCCAGGACCGCGTCATTGAAGAATGGGCGCTGACCGACCTGGACCATCAGCGTCTGGTAGCCCTCGCCGCCGCGGTCGCCGATCCCGACCGTCGCGGTCAGGACGACGTAGCCCTGCAGCCGGTCGTTCGCGGCGTTGCGGCAGATCGAACCGAGCATGACACCGAGATGAGCCTCGTTCGGCAACAGCTCCTCGATGCGCAGCACGACGCGGCCGTTGTACTCCAGCGCATGCTCGGCGCCCGGGGTGGCGTCGCCCCAGCGCTCGAGGACGCGTAGCGATTCCAGGTGGCTGATGCGGAAGGTGAGCGGCGCCGCGGACGGGTTGAGCTCGAAGGCGATTCGAAAGCGGTTGGTGCGCGGGTTCGCCGACCAGGCACGCCAGTTCGACGGCGGGTCGTCCCACGGCGCGCCGAAGTCGAAGTTCTCCTCGCGGTCGAAGCGATTCGAATCGTCCTGGACCATCATCAGCGTGTAGGCGAACTGGCCCGTCGGCAACTGCCCGCGCCACCAGTACATCTCCGATGGATGGATCTCGGGCCGGTTGTTGTGCACCTTCTCGCGGATCCAGGGGCCGTAGGCGCAGATGACCCGGCCTTCGAGGGGCGAGCTGTCCAGCGCGCGGCTGTTGAAGATGTTTTCGTAGTACGACTCGTCCGGCGTAATCTCCGCTTCCATGCAGTCGTTCGAGCTGGCGCAGTCGTGCCATTGGTCGAGGTTGTCGGGGATGTCCTTCGGGTCCTCGAGCATCGGGCGGAAGGCGGGATTCGGGATCACGAAGTTGTTCCAGTCCGCCTCGTCGCCGATGCCGTCGTAGAAGTTGAAGTGGTGCAGCGTTCCGCAGAGAACGCGCTTCTCGACCGCCAGTGGGTACCAGTTGTTGATGTTCAGGATGCCGAAGCGTTCGGCGGGGAAGCCGCCGATCCAGTGGCCATCGACGTCGACCCCGTCCACGCCGAGCTGCTCCAGTGCGACGTGGCGCCAGACACGCTCCTGCTCGCCGGCGCAGATCGGGCAGGTCGCGGTCGTCAGGACGACGTTCTCGGAAGGGGGCTGTGGCGGGTTCTGCTGCTCGCAGGAGCGCAAGTCGGCGCGGAGGTCGCCGATCTCCTCGCGGGTTTCGCGGATCATCTTGATTAAGCCGGGCTTCATCCCGGGCGGCGCGGTTCGCAGCTCCTCCTGCAGGCTGTCGACCATTGCCTCAAGACCGTCGATCTCGTCGCGGATCGGCTTGCACGGATCGGAAGACATGACGCCTCCTCTCGACGGTGATCTGGGATGGTGGGACAGCGGGAGCCGGCCTGCCTGCGGCCGGCGGCCTCGTACGCCTCCTCTCCTCTGGATACTCGGGAACGACGACGCGAAACGAATGTGCCTACGGCAACAGCGTCATCTATGGGCGTTGCGGAGTAGAGCTACCGTAGTCCGGTCGGGTGCGCGTGTCAAGCGCGACCTGGTCTTGGCACGCCAGGCCGGCGTGTGGGCGCCTCCGCGGTACGTGGATGGATCGCTCACACTCACGTCGGCAGATCGTCCGGTGTTTCGCACTTGCCCGAGCCGCTTTACAGGCCGGCTCTGCGCTGCTACGCTGGCTCGAATTGCTGGCTCTCATTGTCGCCCACGCTACCTCGACGAGGAGCGCATCACATGGCCACGGGCAGCGTCGCGCGGTCACCGGATCGGTTCAGCCGTCTTCCCCTACAGGCGATCACGAGCGGGTTGACGATCGCCCTGATCCACGTCGCGGGTATCAGCATCCTTCTGGCCGCTGCTGACGCGTTTGCCCTCTCGTCCGGCGAAACGTCCACGTTGATCGTCGGTGTTCACGGCCTGACCGCCCTCCTTTCGGCAGCGATGACGGTGCTGTGTCGAATGCCCATGCTGATCGGGCTCAACGCGACGAGCCTCTTCTTCCTCATCTCGCTGGCGCCGGCCTACTCGTACCAGGAGGTGATGGGCGGTGTCGTGCTTGGTGGCGTGCTCATCGTGCTGGTTGCGCTCGTGGGGCTGCCGGCTCGGCTGACAGCGCTGATTCCCGTGCCGATCGTCTTCGGCACCGTCGCCGGGGCGATTCTGCCGTTCGTGGTCGGCATCTTCAACGATATGGAGGTCGAGCCGGCTCTGATTGGTCTAACGTTTCTCTCCTTTCTCCTGGCACGCCGATTTCTGCCGGCCCAGATTCCAGCCGTCCTGCCCGCCCTGCTGGTCGGCGTTCTGGTCGCCGCCGCCAGCGGGATGCTGCACGGCGCCCGTGATCCCTGGTCGTTGCCGGTGCTGACGACCTCCGGTCCCGCCTTCTCCTGGCAGGCGATAGTCGCGATCGCGCCGGTCGTCGCGATACTGGTCAGCGCGAATTCCAACATGGCATCGATCGTCTATATGCGTAGTCAGGGCTACGAGCCTCCCGAACGGGGGATCAACATCGCGACCGGGCTGGGAACGATCGCTGGGGGCTGCCTCGGAGCAATCCCCACCTCGAAAGGCACGCTTCTGATGCCTCTCGTCGCTGGGCCGGAAGCCGGCGTGGCGCACCAGCGGCGTTGGGCTGTCCACGCGGCGGCGG
The DNA here is from genome assembly GCA_035325665.1 of Thermomicrobiales bacterium. Taxonomy (GTDB): domain Bacteria; phylum Chloroflexota; class Chloroflexia; order Thermomicrobiales; family CFX8; genus JAMLIA01. Next base: position 2,839 of record DAOKZM010000230.1, read on the forward strand.
CGGGTATGATCGCTATCGTCCTGTTCGCAGGGGTTGCGGCCCAGATGCCGCGTATGGCGCCAGTCGCGTTACTGCTCGCCATCGCAGGGCTTGTTCTGCTGGCGGTCCTGGGCCAGATGCTCGCAGGCGCGCTCGGCGGCCCTTTGCGGCTTGGCCCGCTGCTGGCGTTCGTCGTCGCCGCCTCCGACCTCACCCTCTGGGGCTTCGGCCCGGCGTTCTGGGCGCTGGTGATCGGCGCCGGCACGACGCTGCTCCTTGAGCGCGACGCGCTGGCCGCCTCTCGAGCGGGAGCCGGCTAGGCGGCGGAACGTCGGGCACGATGCCGTATCCTGACGGCGCTGAACCGCGACATGCAGGAGGAGCCACCGATGACCGTGCACCGCTTTACTCCGGACCGCTACTTCTCGACGATCGGCAGCCACGAGCCGGTCCTGCGGATCGCCGATGGGGACAGCGTCGAGACGACGACCATCGACGCACGGGGACGCGACGCGAGCGACGAGCGCATCCACGTCGGAAGCAACCCGCAGACCGGTCCGTTCTACGTCGAGGGGGCCGAGCCGGGGGACGCGCTGGCTGTCCGGCTGGATTCGATCGTGCCGAATCGGCGGCGCGGCTGGAGCGAGTCGGTCATCGCCGAGCGCATCCTCGATCCCGAGTTCGTCCGCACCCTGCCCGAGCCGCGCCTGAGCGACTGGGACGTGGACGTCGCGGCCGGCACGGTGACGCTGGCCGACCCGGAGCAGGAGGCGACGCTCGGTCGCCTGGCCGTGCTGCTGGAGCCGATGCTCGGCTGTTTCGGCGTCGCGCCGGCCGGCGGCGAGGCGATCTCGACCGCGACCTCGGCGCAGCACGGCGGCAATATGGACTATCGCGGGCACCGCCCGGGCGTGACGGTCATCTTCCCGGTCGCCGTGCCGGGGGCACTCTTCCACCTCGGCGACGGCCACGCGGTGCAGGGGGATGGCGAGATCGTCGGCACCGGCGTCGAGATCTCGATGGATGTCCGCTTCACCGTCTCGGTCATCAAGCAGAGCAACATCGTCTGGCCGCGGACGGAGAACGACGACTACATCATGGCCATCGGCAACGCCCGGCCGCTCGACGAGGCGCTCCAGGCCGCGACCACGGAGCTTGTGCGCTGGCTGGCCGCCGACTACGGCCTCGACACCCGCGCCGCGTCGACGCTGCTCGGCCAGACGGTCGAGTACGACATTGCCAACGTCTTCGACCCGGCCTACACCGTCGTGGCGAAGCTCCACAAGCGCTGGTTGCCGGGGCGCTAGGCGGCCTCACCGGCAATGGCCGCGGAGGGGAAGAAGACCTGCACCGCCTGGCGCAGGACCGTCGCGGCCTGGCCGACCGCTTCCGGCACGGTCAGCTCGATCTGATAGCCATCGGCCGTCTCATCGACGTCGAACCGGAATTGCGAGCAGCACTGCCCCTCGCGCGCGACCATCTCGTCGAGGAGCGTCTTGAGGCGCAGCTTCGGCCCGCTGGCGTCGATCACCGCCCGATACTCGTCGACCACGGCGGTGGCGGTGTAGAGCGCCGCATCCCGTGCGTAGGCGGCCGAAACGGCGGCATACTCGGCGGGGCTGAGGCGGCAGCGCGGAAGTAGCACGGCCATCGTGGTGTCTCCGTTCATGTACAGGCTCCGTTGCCATACGCCCACTGTACAAGTTAAAGTGAACTTGATATCAAGGGGTCGAGCTTTGGAGCCTGCGCATGAGTACGCTATCGATCGGCGAGGTCGCGCGACGTGTTGGAATACGACCTTCAGCGATCCGCTACTACGAGAGTGCCGGTATTCTGTCCGCCCCCGTGCGGGTCAACGGCCGGCGACGCTACGATCCCGACGTCCTGCACCTGCTGCGGGCGATCGGCATTGCCAAGCAGACCGGCCTGTCGGTGGCGGAACTGCGCGAGCTCTTCGGCGGCTCACGCGACGAGGCGCCATCGGCCGTCTGGGAGGAGCTGGCGCGGCGCAAGCTGGTCGAGGTCGATGCGTTGATCGAGCGGGCCAACACGATGAAGGCGCTGCTCGAGTTTGGCCTCCGATGCGGCTGCCTGGGCTGGGACGAGTGCGTGCTCTTCGGCCGCGGTTCGCCCCTAGATACCGCGCCGGATCGTGTTCGATCTCCAGGGACGGACTAGCTGGTTGGCGGCGCTTCGTCCGGGTCCCGGCCGCGCTATACGGCGACTAGCAGCGCGGTCGCGTACATGATCGCGATGCCGGCGCTGATGCCGCCGAGCGTGGTCCAGTTGAGCTGCGGCAGCCCGCCGCGTTCGGCGCCGCGGGCGATGATGCGGCCGACCTCCACGACGACCTGAGCGATGGCGCCGATGCCCAGCGCCAGGAAGATCGTCGTCCAAAGCGGCGAGTAGACGAAGCCGCCGATCCAGACGCCGAGGATGGCCGGGGCCCCGGCCAGCAGGGCCAGCCAGGTGAAGTGGCGCAGGGCGGGCTGCTCGCGCACGATCGGCGCGGCGATCCCGACCCCCTCGGTGACGTTGTGCAGCGTGAACCCAACGACGAGGAAGACGCCCAGCGCAACCTCGCCGAGGGCGAAGGCGGCGCCGATGGCCAGTCCTTCGCCGAGGTTGTGCAGCCCGATGCCGAGCGCGATCTGATAGGCTACCTCGAGCCGTCCGCGTGACTCCGCCTTGCGCCGGCTGGAGATGGTCGTCAGCAGGAGGAAGCCGAGCAGCGCGACGACCGGCACGAGCAGCGGCCCCTGCAGGCTGGCCGGTGTCGTGAGGGCGACCTCCTGCGCCTCCTGGAACATGTCGATCGCCAGGAAGACGAGCAGGCCGACGGTCAGCGCCAGGATGAAGCGCATCGCGCCGCTGCCGAGGCGGCGCATGAACGGATACCAGAGCAGG